>JAAZKI010000366.1 GCA_012799905.1 Lentisphaerota bacterium
ATCCAAGCTCACTCTCGCCCCTCGCCCCTAGAAAAAGCCCTTCGCCCGCAGCTTATTTGAGCTGAAGAATCGCCTCTGCGAGCTGGCGGCGCTGTTGCAGCAGCGCCTCGGGGTCGCGACCCCATTCCTTCAGGTTGCTGGCCAGCGGGGTGACGAAGGTTCTGATTTTGGCTTCGATTTCAGCGGCGGAAGCGCCTTTGGCGGTCAGGCGCTGGCGCAACAGCTCGAAGTATTCGAAGTCCTCGTTGCCGTCGCGGAGAATTTCCAGGCGGACTGAGGATACGGGCCCGTCAATGCCGATATGATTGCCTGGGTAGAGCAGGAATCCTTCGCCGTTTCCGCGTGGATAGACTTCGGCGTCGTTCCAGACGTTGGTTGGCAGCAGTTGGCCATTTTCGTCCTTCTTGTGCCAGTACACGACGTTCCAGTAGAGGACGCCGCGAATATCATGGTAGGCTTGCAGCCAGGACAGGATGCGGTGGGCGATGCCGATGTCGTCAACCCAGTAGGTCGGATACGGCGGTGGCGGCCAGATGCAGGTGTACCACCAGACTTTGTCGCCGGCAGCGCGGCGTTCTGCGATCACATCCCATTTGCAGGCGTCAAGGATTGGGCACCAGATGTCAATGGCGCCGTAGAGTTCCGGCTCCGGCTGTTCGGTCAGCAGCACTGGAATGTCCGCCCCGACTTGGTGGATGGCTTCGCCCAGCTCGCGGCATTCCTGGTATTGCTTGCGGTTCGGCTCGTCAAAACAGTAGACGTAGGCCTTGTCCAGCCAATTCAGTTCGCGCAGCCGGTCAGCAGCGGCTTTCAGCACTGGGACATTGACTTTCAGCCAGCCCCCCGGCAGGCTGACGCTGTTGACACGCGGGTCATTCAGAAAACGTACTGCTTCGGGGTCGGTCACCGGCACCGGCAGACGGCTGGGCAGCAGGCGGCGATCCGCCATGAACCAGTAGAATTTTTCGTGCAGGGCGCGGAATTCCGGCGTCCCGAGCTTGAGGCCAAAGGCTTTGGCTAAGTGATTTTCCCAGATCAGGAAGGCGCTTTGGTAGGAAGGCGTCGTCGGCAGGGCGAAATCAAAGACCGTGATGCTGATCGGGATGTTGACGTTGAGGCCGGACTCGGAGGTCAGCGTCGCCGTGGCAGTGTAGTCTCCGGGCGGGCAATCAGGCGTGGCGGTGAATTGAAACCAGATGCTTTGGGTGGCGTCAAAGGGCACGTCAACCGGCCCGCGCCAGGGCGGCAGCGGGTCGGGCCACAAGCCGGGGTCGGCGCCGGGCACGCGCGGTCTGGCCACCTGGGTGTAGCAGACCTGCAAGATGGCCGGACTCAGGCGTGGTTCGGCGGCGCCGGTGTCGCGCCGACAGGGCGTTGAGCAGGTCGCATTCAGCTGCTGGATAGGGCCGCCGGCTGCGTGGACAGCCACTTGGCTGCTCTCAGTTTCGTTTTGCGCCATGACCAGGTTGATGCTCTGCGGCCGCGCTGTTGGCGGCGCCTGGTAGTGGCGGACTTTGTCCATCGTTGACGTGGTCCAAACGACCGGCGCAGCGGCCGGCCCTGGCGGCAGCAGAGACACCTCGGCCGGTTCCGGCAGGTGCCCCAGCTGGTTGGTGGAGGTCGACAAGGCGACTACGCTGTAGAAGGCGCGTGGCCAGTCGGCTGGCACGTCCAGATCAGTCCAGGAGCAGTCCTTGACAATGGCATGGGGTGCAGTCGACACGCCGACATTGGGGAATTGCGAGCGTACAGTGATGACGCCGACATCAGGGAACCGCGAGCGGTAGATGCAGAAGGCGCTGACATCCGCAAGCTGGGCGTGGTTCCAGGTCAGGCTGATCTGGCGGGTGTCCTGGTTGAATTGGCAGGCGATGTTTTCCGGCGGCCCCAGGCGTTCCGGCGTACGGCCGAAAAAGATATTGTCAACCCAGCCTTGTCCCTCGCGCTCTTTGCCATAGATTTCAAAGCGGATGTCGCAGTATCTCGCATCATCGCTGGTTTTGATGAACGCCTCAATGGGCATCCAGGATTCGGAGCTGACGCGGACGCCGTTGCGGTTGCGGAGGTACTTCTGGTTGGCGTCGTACTCATACAGGAACAGCAATCCGTCGCCCTTGGCCATGGCGCTGAGCAGATATTCAGTTTTCGGCTCAGTGGGGACGAATTGGTGGATAGCCGCCACATGACTGGCGCCGTCAATGACCTTTTTGATGAAGGCGGCGTTCTGGCCGACAGGGGCGCCTTCAGTGATTGCCCCAGCCGTAGCACCGCCAGTGCAGTGCGCCCCCCAGGCGACCGGGAAGCCGTTGTCGCCGAGTTCTTCAAACGAGGCGTTTTTGAGCAGATTGGTCTGCGCCTGAGCCAGAGTCAGGGAGAGAAGCAGGACGCACGGAATGAGGACAAGACGCCGGTAGGTCATCGTCGGCTCCTGGATTGAGGTTATTTTGGTGGAAACAATTCAGGACGCCGGTCTGCTGCCGCCGTCCGTCACGACCAGTTGAGAACTTCGGCCACATGGGGCACAATCGGCGCGATCAGTTTTTTGATGGCCTGACCGTATTCTCTGATTTCCGCCTGTGCGTGCGGGCTATCGCGCAGCTCAATGAATTTGATCAGGTTATTGAGGTCCACGGTCGCCCAGAAGGTGGTCATCATGTTTTGCGGCAGGACACCGCGAGCCTGTTCCCGGCAGACGCCTTCGGCCAGCAGCCGTTCAAAAAGCCGCAGGGAAGCGGCATGGTGCTCAGCAATCAGAGCGCGGCACTCGTCCTGCTTGATGTGTTCGGCCACCTTTGAAGCCTGGCGGTCGCTTTCCGCCTGTTCGCGAAGCGCTCCCGGCAGGTAGAAGGTGATGTCTTCGTTGGTATAGCGGCGCGAGATTTCGTTGTAGGACCAAGTCCGGTGCCGATGCCATTGCGAGCGCACAAAAAGCGGGCAGTGCACCAGAAACGTGAATACCATGTGCTCCAGCGGACTGGTGTGGTGATTGGCGATCAGGTACTTGACCAGAGCCGCGTCACGCTGGTCCATCACCTGGCGGATTTTGCCGAACGACACGCGGGCAGCATTGACGATGCTGGTTTCCGTGCCCATCTGGTCAACAAGGCCAATCCAGCCCTGGCCATCCAGCACGAGGACATGGTTGGGCGGCGGAACATTGAGGTTCTCGGCGACGTTGGTCATGATGAGACCCTCCTCTTAGTGAACAGGCCTTTGACGCGATTATTTGCTGGCCAGCGGCGCTTCCAAGTAGTCGGCGCAGCTTTTCAGGGTAGCCAGTTGGCCGTAATCTTCTTCCGGCACTTCCACACCGTATTTCTTGCGTAGTTCCATGACGACGTCTAGGAAATCCATGGACTCCAGCTTGCCGCGCAGGCTGTCTTCTGGTTTCAGGGAAGCCCAGTCCTCGTCGGGAACAATGTCGCTGAGAATCTCAACAATGGCCTGGGAAATTTCTTCGCGAGTCATCTTTAATCCTTCCTGGGTAAGAGGTTCCGGATATTATCCGTTTTTTGTTTAGTCAATCCTTTAGAATTTGGTGACGATTAGAACGCAGTTGATGCCGAGCATGCCGAACGAGTTATTAAGGATAGCGTTGACGCGCTCGGCTTTGACTGGTTGGTTGAGGACGAGGTTCGGCAGTTCGCAGAGCGGGTCAAGGTTATCGACATTGATGGTTGGATGCACGATGCCGTCCTCGAAGCTGGGCAGGTTGCCGGCCAACTCCAAGGCAGCGGCAGCGCCCATGCAGTGGCCGATGAAGCTTTTTGTGTTATTGACGTAGGTGTCCCGACAGGACGTGCCGAATACTTCTCTGATGGCTTCGCATTCCTTGACGTCGCCAGCCGGAGTGCCAGTCGCGTGGGTGTTGATGATATGGATGTCATCCGGTGACAGGCCGGCTTTATCCAAGGCCTTGCGCATACATTCGGCTTGCCGAACCGGATTGGGAAGAACCGTGTCAGCAGCGTCGGAATTATAGCAATAACCGGCGATTTCGCCGTAGATTCTGGCGTTTCGCGCTTTTGCACGGTCAAGGCGCTCCAGGACATAGACTGCGCCGCCCTCGGAGACGACAATGCCGTTGCGGGCCGCGTCAAACGGCCGGCTGGCTTTAGTCGGGTCTTCGTGGCTGGCAAGGGCGTTCTGGCTTTTGAAGGCGGCGAAGATGCCGAACGTGCCAGGGCTTTCGGAAACACCGCCCGCCAGGGCGACATCGACTTCGCCGAGCAGGATTTGCTGGGCGCCAGTGACGCAGCCGAGGTTGCCAGCAGCACAGGCGGCGCCGAGCGTGTAGTGCGGCCCGGTGATGCCGAGGTTGACAGTCACTTCCCCGGCAGGGTTATTGGCGACAGTGCGCGGATTGTGATGGTGCGACCAGTATTTTGTGTTGTACTCGTACTGGCTGATTTCATAAATCTCATTTTCGGTTTCGACATTGCCGTGTTCGGTGATGCCAAGAAATACGCCGATGCGGTCCGGTGCCACGCCGTCCTCAGCGCCAATTGCCAAACCGGCATCTGCCAAGGCTTCGTGGACGCAGTAGATCGAGATGGAACCTGCACGAGTGCCGACGCGCACTTCCTTGCGCTTCTGGTACTTCAAGGGGTCGAATCGGCAAAGCCCGGCGATGGTGCGGCCAAAATAGCGGATGTCATAGTCACACACGCCAGAGGCGCCATTCAGAAGGCTGTGGCGGAACTCTGCCAGGTTGTTGCCATTGGGCGCGGTAAGACCAATGCCGGTGATGACGATGCGTTGTGAATCCGGTTTATTCATTCGATGTGCTAATTATTTGATGATGATGTGGTTAGAATAAATAAAGGCGGCTCCGGATGGGAATATCCGGAAAAAACGGAAAAGGTAATATAAAGCCATTCCCGGAAATATGCGAGATGACGCCCTGGAAAAAGTTTTTTCGCAGTAATGAGTCAGCCAATGATATAAGCTCGCACCGCACGCGCGCGCGTGACAAAATTTGGGAGGGTGGCCCCCCTTTGGGTGGGTGGGGTTTGATTTCTAAGCCCGCAGGAAAAATAGGCCACCAAACGCCCTTTTTCAAACGGCTTTTTGCAGAATCATAGCTA
>JAAZKI010000311.1 GCA_012799905.1 Lentisphaerota bacterium
GGGGGAGGACCGCAGGCGGGAATGCGTAAACTGGTCTTTGGCTCGGATTCCTATATCAGCTTACCGTATATTCAGTGCCAGGCTTTAAACGTTTATCAGCAACTGCTTTTCAGATGTCAGATGAGTGCAGAGGACACCCATAATATTCTGGGAGGGACTGCTGCCGGATGGATGGGGATTGCCTTGCCCGATACAAGCAAGGTGAAGAACATGACAACACCCTGGGATCGACGGCAGCTTGATGGAAATCTTCCCGAAGCGGTCATTTTTTCCGATCCCCATGAGTTCTTGAAGAAGCATAAGAAGGATGACAAATAACAGGGTGCTTGGCGCGGACTAATGCCCACAAAATGACAAGCATTCATCACAAGACTTCGCACATTAAACTTTAAAAACAGGAGTAGTTTCGTAATGCACCTGGATTTGCATGTACACTGCAATACTGACGATCGTGAATTGGTCCGGAAGTATGTGGACAACTGCATACACAATGAAACCATGGCCGCTTTGTCCGGCGGGCTGAATTATGGCGGGTATAATTATGTCGCCAATGAGGACGTGGTCAAAATCTGCCGGGAATTTTCCGAGGTTCTGGTGCCTATGGCCAAGATGGATTTATGGGATACGCCGCCGGACCCGGCCGAAGCTCGCCGTTATGCAGACATGGGGGTGAAGGGCTTTAAGTTCATCTACCCTTATTATGAATACGATCATGAAAGCTATTTGCCGCTCTACGAGGAGATTGAAAAGCTGGGTTTGCCCGTGCTTTTCCATACAGGAGACTACTCTCCTCATCCGGCAGACCCAAAATACCGCCGCCCCGTGCTTAAGAATATGATGCCCATTCACCTGGACTGCATCGCCCGCTCTTTCCAGAAGCTCCATATTGTCATGGCGCACATGGGAACGGCATATTTTCGGGAGATGGCAGCCAACATGGTCAAGACGCACAAGAATCTTTATTTTGATCTTGCCGGTAACGGCGCCTTCCTGGGAGTCAATGCCTATCAACTTTCGGAGCTCATGCGCTCGCCACTGCTGCCGGGGGGAGGGCCGCAGGCGGGAATGCGTAAACTGGTCTTTGGCTCGGATTCCTATATCAGCTTACCGCATATTCAGTGCCAGGCCTTAAACGTTTACCAGGAAATCCTCTTCCGATGCCAGATGAGTGCAGAGGACACCCATAATATTCTGGGAGGAACCGCGGCCGGATGGATGGGGATTGCCTTGCCCAATACAAGCAAGGTGAAGAACATGACAACACCTTGGGATCGACGGCAGCTTGATGGAAATCTTCCCGAAGCGGTCATCCCTGCCGATCCCAATGAGTTCTTGAAGAAACATAAGAAGGATGACAAATAACAGGGCGCACCTCCCCCAGGCTCCGCCTAGCTTCACCTGGGGTTATTCATGGTGCTGCCGCCTCTCCGAGGATTGTTGTAACACGTTACACATTAATCCTTTATTGGATACCTTCGTTAACCGGGGAAGGGAACTCAAGCAGGAACAGCTGTCCGCGGTCTTTTTGAAAATCAAAGGTGATTTCCTTGCCGGACGTGGATAGTTTTTTGCCGCCATCGCATTCGATTGCGGACAGGATGGTCTGGGGGAATGTGACCGTGACCTGCTTGGCGGGATTGTCCGTGTAGTTAGCGGCATAAAGCAGGACTCGTTTGCCCAGGCTCAATGCCTTCAGACGCAGAAACGGCGCATTTTTCTCGAAGTCGTAGAAGCGCACTCCGTCGGTGAAGAACTCCTCGTAGGGCAATGCGATGCGGATGGCCTCGACAACTGGCGCCAGGGTAGGTGCATTGAAGATGGTGGCGCCTGCATAAAATACGATCATTTTCGGCTTTTGCATCAAGGATTCGAACATCTGGTATTTGAGCATGACTTTGCGATCAAGCCGAGTTTCCGTCCCATAGCCTCCTGCCAGCAGAATCGGGACGGTGACGTCGCGACCCAGGTATTTGGCATACATTTCCAAAGCATCGCCGGGCTTGACGCATTCGTCCACGCCGCCGTAGGTATAGGACATGATTTGAATGAGATCGCAGTACTTGCTTAACAGCTTGTAGTCCAGGAATCCTTTGATTTTGATGTCCTCCGGTTTCTGGAAATCCTTGCCGGCGCCCTGGACGCAGGTCAGCAGCATTGGCTTGCGGTCGGCCGGGTATTTTCCTTCTGCTTCAACCAGCCCTTCTTCAAATGCCTGGCGATACAGCGAATACCAATATCCTATGCGGGAGCATTTGAAGTCGACCCATTCATTGTACAGGGACGGGTTGGCTGCCTTGGTACGGACGATTTCTTCAGGCGCCATGTACTCGATGTTTTTCTTGGCAAGATACTCTCTGAAGAGCGCCTTGGTCTTTGGCGCATAATCGGCCTTGTCTTCGAGCATATTGGTCATTTCGTCATCATATTCCAGTGAGATTCCGTACTTTGCCGCTTCTCTGGTGCGGTGAAGGGTGCCTGCGATCGGCTCGTCATCCTTGTCCAGCGCCAGGGAGACGACCCCATGAGTGCCTTGTCCACTGGCAGAACCATACGGCTTCCCGTCGATGCCGACAGCGATATGTTCTTTTTCGATGCCTGTGTACTGCGTTACAACTGCCGCAATCAGGAAGCCTTTGGCGTAGGCTTCGTCACGGAATTTGCTGAACCGGTCAGGGTCATCGTCAGCAGCAGGGCCGTACCAGGAGCCCATGTAATTGAAGCCGCAAGCGTTCAGGCTGTTGAAGCAATCCGGATAGGAGTAGTACATCATTTTCAGCGGAACATAGCTTGGGCCGACAAAGATTTTTTTGAATGGGCGCACTGGCTCGATGGCGGTGTGGGTGATTTCCATGATTTCCGGGCGTTGTTTCTCGCCATCGTGTTCGAGCCAGTATTCGCAGAGGGACTTTGCCCCGGCCTTGAAGCGCTCTGGCGCAATGTGACCAAAGACCAAGTACTGATTGCCGGAGAGGAAGTAGAGGTATGCCTCATAGTCGTTGAATTTCCGTCCGTTGACGACCCGTTCGCCGGTTTTTTTGTAGGTCAGGAATTTTTCTCCCCATTTGCTCTTTGAGTTCCAGTCGGTGCCGGCCCAATGCGAGCTCATGCCATCGACTATGATGTCGTCAGTCAGCGAGAAATGGAAAATGCCCGGTTCCTGGTCATTGGGGATGGACATTCGTTCCCCTGCGATCCGGAAGGAGATTGGCAGCGGGATTCGGTCGGTCATGCCTTCATGTTCATACTCGCATTTGATTATGTGCTTGTTTCTCACATCCAGGGCCTTGGCTTGCGGGAAGTCCTTCGCCTCGAATTTGACGGGCGCATACTGCGCGTCATCGGTCAGAAACAGGCAGTCTGCGCACAAGCGCCCCTTGGCAACGATTGAGAGCATCTGGGCGCCGCCTTTAGTCGTGAAATTGCCGCCGTACACCCAGACATATTTTCCGGGGCCGGCATATTTTCCCTGAGATACCTTTTCATTTGCCGGGGTGTCAATGTGATTCAGGTGCTTGCCGTTGTACTCGATGAAAATCCGCGGCGATTCCATGTAGCCGTAAATGCGCAGCCAGAGATGCCACGTCCGCTCTTTGCTGAAGAGGGTGACCGGGTCCGTCACTTCCGCAATCTGGAAATTCCAGTCTATGCGTTTATCATCGAGGGCGATTCCCCCACGTCCTGAAAAGTAGTCCGGCTCAATGTCATATCCCCAGTTGGTTGGCGATGTGAAGGGGTAGATGTCTTCTATTTCCCGCCAGATGACTTCACAATCCTGGCTGAATTCATGGCTGGGCGGGGTCACCTGCAAGGAAAGATTGCGATAGCACACGGTTCCCTTTGCCTGCCAGATGCAGGCATGCAGGGAGACTGTTTCAATGTCGTAGGGCACGCGTTTTGAGACACTGAATGTTTTCCATTCATCGGTCGGCTCAAGTTCGGCGTTCAACCAGAAGACCGGCTGCTTGTCGTTGCCCTTGACGGAGCGGTGCATGGTTGAGACAAAGACCTTGCCGCCTTGCCCAAGCTCAATGTCAGCCGTCTTGTATTCACCGCTCAAAGATAACCGGGAACCCTTCGGGAATTTGTAGTCCGTCCGGTGAATCAGCAAGCCATTGACATCTTTGCGTTCTGAAACGATTTTAGCAAACTTCGCGCCGTCGTTGTCCGATTCGATTGAGCAACTCGTGTTTTTTCCATCGCATCTGAATTCCCAGCCGGTCGGCGCTTTGCCTGACATTAAGGCAAAGTCACGATTCGGCAAAATCTCTTCTGCAAACAAGGAGGCAGCGGCTATAGGCAGGCACAAGACTGCACTGAGAATATTTCTTTGTCCGGGATATTTCATGATTTCTCCTATGGAGGGCTTTCTGCGTGCTTATTTTCCGGGGAGCCAGTTTCTGCCGGCGGAGTTTCCCCAGTCTCCTAAGGAGCCGTGCAAAAATTAAGTTTACATTTCCGGTTTCTTTTGGCTGCCCATTACGATTTTTTCCATGTGCTTCAATTCGCCTCCAGCAGACTCCAGTCAAAAACAATTCCCATCGGCGGATTCGGAGCGTTCAACAGCGTATCATACACCTGTGTGCAGTCTGCCGGACTGGGCGTTTTGTGAATCAGCGAAGCGAAATCGAATCTTCCCGAGGCAAGGAATTTCAGAATTGCATCATAATCATCATGTTCGCTCCACTCACCGGGACGTGATTCATTGGCCGGCCGGTTGCTGGTGTGTGCGCCGATCAGCGTAATGCCCGGCAAATGCACATCTCGATAGAAATCAATCGGACAATCCGGCACCCGGGTGCAGCCCAGCAGTGAAATCCGCCCCATTTTAGCGGTATAGCCCAGCGCCTGTTTCAGCGCAACGGCTTTTCCGGTCACTTCCACCACGGCACTGACTCCTTTCCCATTGGTCGCAGCGCGGATTTTTTCGATAAAATCCGGTTCTTGCGGATCAAAGACTGCATCTGCACCGAGTTTCAGTGCCAATTCCCGCCGTTCCGGTGAAAAATCGCAGCCCAGCAGCGGCGCTGCTCCGGAATATTTTGCCGCCTGCAATGCGATTTGCCCCAGAATGCCCAGGCCGGCGATCATCACTGATTCGCCTAGCTGGATTTTCAGTTTTCGCACCCCGAGCATCGGGAACGAGGCGATATGCGTCAGTGCGGCGTCTTTCAGGTTAATCCGGCTGTCGGAAAGCTTATACGCACCGGTCCACACCGGCGTTACCGGAGTCATCGTATAAGACCGGTGTCCGCCCCGCGGCACAATTACGGAATCCCCCACTGCAAAATTTTTCACATCTTTGCCGATTTGCACGACTTCTCCAACTGCGCTGTAGCCGGGATAAAACGGAAATTTTTGCCCTGGATTATTAGAATTGCCTGAAATCCAGGCGCATTCCGTGCCGGCGCTGATTGCACTGTACCGGGTTTTCACCAGAATGTGAGTGTCCGGCAGTTTCCGTTCATCCAATTCAATGGTTTCCAAAGCGACTTTCCCGGCGGTCCGGGCCACAATGACTTTTACTGAAAGCATGTCTTCAATTTCTCCTGTTTGAAATGTATCAACAGTTCAGATTCAATTTTTTTCTGTCGGTTTCCAGTCTGAGCCTTTCGGGCCGAGGATTCGTCCGCCGTCCACTGGGAAATCCGCGCCGGTGATATAGTCGGACTCATCCGAGGCCAGAAAAGCAATGGCTCGTGCGACTTCATCTCCGGTTCCAGTGCGTCCGAGCCAAGTGCCGTTATGCGGCTGCTTGGCATCCGCGATCATGCCTGGTGAAACACAGTTGACCGTGATCCCGCAGATCGCCAATTCCATGGCCATGGTCTTGGTTAGCATGATGACACCGGCTTTGGCAGCTGAATAAGCGCAGAGTCCCGGCAAGCCGACCTCTCCGGCAATGGAACCTAGATTGATGATCCTGCCGTAAGCGTTTTTTCTCATGTTTGGGAGAAACGCCTGCGAGACTCGGAAAACGCTGGTCAGATTCAGTTCAATTATCTCCTGCCATTGCGCGTCACTAGTATCCAAGATACTGCCTCTCGGCCATTTTCCGGCATTGTTCACCAGGATATCCACCCGTCCGGCCTCAGCGAGAACCGCTTCGGCGCTTTCAGCGATCTGCCGAGGCTCCATTACGTTAAGCTGAATTGGATGCGCCTCAATTCCATCTTCATTCAGGGCGGAACATAACTTCTCAACTCCGGCAAGATTGATATCAGCCAGATAAAGTTTCACCCCGTATTTTCCGAATTCATGGGCGAGGGCGCGTCCAATCCGACCGGCTGCGCCAGTTATGAATGCTGTTCTTTCTTCAAATTTCATGAGAAGCTACACCTCCTTACTAGAATCAAGGTTTTGTTAATGTGCGAAAATTTGTGACAGAAAGTAGAGATTTGGCGCAGTGATTGTGCTGGTAGACGTCCTAGTAGTGCCCCTACTGGGCACCAGTTTGGGGGTATGCCTACCCCTAGGCTGAAGCCTGGGGTTAAGCATGGTTAAGCGCCTACGGCGCGTATGGATATGACTGCAAGTGTGATGCATCTTCACCGTCTGAGAACCTTTACAAGATACGTGTCGAAAGCTCCGCCTGTCCATTACTGTCCACTAAAGCGCTTTACCTGGGGTGTCTAGCTCCGCAGATTGCCGGAGCCCCCGAGTATCAATCGGTGACCAATACTACAAGCATTCATCACAAGATTTCGCGCATTAACAAAAAATCGCCCAAGGCGATGGCACAAAATTACAAGCCTAGCAGCTTACAAGTGCAACCTCTCCGGGGCGACACGATACCTTACGCCCGGAAAGTTTTTTTGCAAACCGGGCAGGCGGGACAAAGAAAATATTAACTTCTGATTCTTTGGGACTGGACGTGGGCCGGAGGTGAAGTGGACTTTAGTGGACAACAGCGCGAAGACACTATACATTATGCTGTTTGTAGCGAAAAGCGGCCATGACCGCTTCAATAAAAAAGCACCTAACTCGTTTTGAGTCAGGTGCTTGATAATGGTGGGCCCAGCTGGACTTGAACCAGCGACCGGACGATTATGAGTCGTCAGCTCTAACCGACTGAGCTATGGGCCCGTTGAGAAAGGTCGAACATAATGTTGCAAAGATATAAATATGGCATCTCTGGCCTGAAATTCAAGCCGGTCAGCGGCGCAATGGTCTTGTTGCCTATCCTGTTGGCGCTCACCACCAGCTGGCGTTGCAACGGTGCGGCCCAGGAACGGCCGCATTATTGGCCGGTGGCGATCAAGGATTTCGTCTTCCCGCGGCTGGAATTGGCCCTGACCGAGAATGAACACGCGCGAGGACTGATGCTGCGCCAGGAAATCCCTGAGGACGGCGGTATGATTTTTGTGTTTGACGATGACAGGGAACGGTCGTTCTGGATGAAGAATACGCTGGTGGAATTGGATATTTTGTACCTGGACCAGCACGGTCGAATCGTCAGCATGCATACGATGCCGCCGGAGCCGCCACGGCGGGTTGATGAAAGCGAGTGGGCATACAATATGCGGCTGCCGACCTATCCTAGCTGCGGCTTGGCTAGATATGCGATCGAACTCAAGGGCGGCCAGGCAAATATGATCGGATGCAAGGTGGGCGATTTGATTGATGTCGGGACGAAGGAACTCCAGCGCTTGTACCAGCAATTCGCTAAGCCGTGAAGCCAAGAGCCCGGGCAGCGTTGTCTCTCGTTGCCCGGGCCGCCGCGGGCTGTACTACTATCCGCCAACTTCTTGTTTTTTGGAAAAGATTTTCTTCAAGTCAACGCTTTTGTGCCGCCTCTCCGAGGCTCAAGCTTGGGGGGGGGACTTCACCCCCAGGTTCCGCTCCGCTTCACCTGGGGTTACTCATGGTGCCACCTCTACGAGGTTGGGGTGGCCCTCAGGTCATTCTGGCCAAGCGGGAGGCGACTTGAAGTGTTTCTCCA
>JAAZKI010000570.1 GCA_012799905.1 Lentisphaerota bacterium
GCGCTTCCCCCTGGCTGCGGACCCGGGCTAGGGCATTGCGGCCTTTTTGCTCCAGGTCTTGTTCGAAGTCTTCGCGTTCGTCCTTGATCAGGATACGCATTTGCAGCAAGTAGTCCATGACTGCGGTATCGATGACAAAGGCGGCGATCAGTTCGCAGTAGAGGCGCGTGGCCAGGGCGATGGCGTAATCGACGGCGTCAAACGTCAGCCGAGAGCCGTCAACCACGACTAGCATCTTCCGTACCGACGGCAGCGGCGGCTTGTCCGGCGCGGGCGCGGCGGCTCGCGACTCTGATTCTTGAGATTTTCTGCCAAAAAGGCGCATGATATGTCTCCGGTTGGCTGAACACCGGGAGTTTGGGCGGCAACGCGCGAAAGTTCGTCTTGAAGACTGTAAAGTAAGCGTCAGGCGAAAAAGCGCAAGTTGGCGCTGGGAAAGTTTTTCTCCCGGTTGGTTGTTCGGATTGATGCTCGCTTTTGATTCAGGGTGGTTTGTGTATGCGGCGCCAGGGGGCGCCAAGTGTCAGGACGAGGTGGCCGGCTGGCGGTCTGGGGTGGGCGTTTCAGTTGCCTCATCCAACGCCTCTTCGTCGGCCTGGGTGAGTTTTTTCTTGACCATTTTCATTGTAAAGAACGAATCGAGTTCCTTGCTTTCCAGGGCTTCGCCGATATATCGGAGGGTGTCTTTGTAGTTGGGGATGAAGATTTGCTCCAATGCATTGACTCGTCGCTGTGTTTTTTTCAGTTCACGGGCAAGCAGCCAGACCGAGGTCTCCAATTCGGCCAGTCTGCCGGCGGTTTCCAGCAGGTCGAGGAAGTCGACCATGGTCTGGTCTACGAGTGAATCGGTGCTGGCAAAGCCGAATTGGGATTGGAATTCGCCATGTTGTATGGTGATGGTAGGGATTCTGACTCCGGCGGTGATGCGCGTGCTGGTTTTGATTTGGTGGTTGTAATGGATGCCGCCGGCGATATTGCGCAGGTGGTGATAGCCATTGTAAGCGAGTGCCTGGCGAAGGGTGGCGTAGGCTTTCTGGCGGCGAACCGCGAGTTCGGCCTGGACTAGCTTGGCCCGGTCAAGCAGGCGCATCAGCTCCATCACCAGAATTTCGCGTTTTTGCTCCAGGAGGGTGAAGCCTCCCGTAGCAATCTGCAAATTCCGCTTCAGGATCAGCTGGTTGCTTTTAGTTGGGGCGACGTTCAGTCGGCTCATCGCAGCGTCTCCACTTGGGGCGCCTGGTCATAGTACTGCTGCAATTCTTCCTCGCTGACCCGGAGAAGCTCTGCCCGCGGGAGAATTTTGAGCACGTCCCATCCCAGTTCAAGGGTCTGTTCGATGGTGCGGTTTTCGAATTCGCCCTGGCCGATGACGCGGTTTTCGAATTCGTGTCCGAATTGGATATAGAGTTTATCGACCGGGCTGAGTTCTTCTTCGCCGATAACTGAGGCCAGGGAGCGGATGTCTTTGACCTTGGAGTAGGCGGCGAAGAGTTGCGAGGCCACGCGGGGGTGGTCAGCGCGGGTGCGGTCTTTGCCGATGCCGTCCTTCATCAGGCGCGACAGGGAGGGCAGGCCGGCCACTGGTGGGTAGATGCCGCGCTGGAACATATCGCGTTCGAGCACGATTTGGCCTTCAGTGATATAGCCGGTCAAATCGGGGATTGGGTGCGAGATGTCATCGCTCGGCATAGTCAGAATCGGCATTTGGGTGATGCTGCCGGAGCCATCCCGCAGGCGGCCGGCGCGTTCGTAGATGGAGGCCAGGTCGCTGTAGAGATAGCCGGGGTAGCCTTTGCGGCTCGGGATTTCGCCGCGCGCCGTCGAAATCTCGCGCAGGGCTTCACAGTAGTTGGACATGTCGGTGATGAGCACCAACACGTGCATGCCTTCCGTGAAGGCCAAGTATTCGGCCAGGGTGAGGGCGGACCTGGGGGTGATCAGGCGTTCGACCGACGGGTCGTCCGCCAGGCTGAGGAACATGGCCACGTTGTTAAGCACGCCACTGCTCTGGAATGAGTCGATAAAGAAGTGGGCGACGTCATGCTTGACGCCCATGGCGGCAAAGACGATGGCGAAGTCAACCTCTTCATTAAGGAGCCGGGCTTGGCGTGCGATTTGGGCGGCGATGCGGTTGTGGGGCAGGCCGTTGCCAGAGAAAATCGGCAGTTTTTGGCCGCGGACGAGGGTGTTCATCAGGTCGATGGCGGAGATGCCGGTCTGGATGAAGTCACGCGGATATTCGCGGGCATAGGGGTTGACTGGCAGGCCGTTGACGTCGAGATAGTCGGCGTTGAGGGGCATGGGCAGGCCGTCCTTGGGGCGGCCCAAGCCGTCGAAGACTCGACCCAGCATCTCCCGGCTGACCGGGATGCGGAGGGATTCGCCCAGAAATCGAGCCCGGGTGCCGGCCGGCGACAGGGCGTCAGTGCCGCCAAAGACCTGGACGACGGCGCTGGTTGCGGTCACGTCCAGAACTTGTCCCATGCGCTCCTCGCCGTTCGGCGCGGTGATGACGACCAGTTCGTCATAAGCGACGTTGCGGATATTATCGACGAACACCAGCGGCCCGTCAATGTTTTTCACGCCGCTGTATTCGAGTCCAGGCATTTTCATTCGACGAATTTCCTTTCGAGAGCGTCGAGGCCATTGCTAAGGAGCTGCTCAAGGGCGGCCATGGCCTGGGTATCGCCATTGGGGATTTCGCTTTTCATACGGAGGAATCGGTCAAGGCCGGGGAGTTTCTGGATGTCGGCGAGGGCGCCGCCCCGGCGGATGATGTCCCGGGTGCGCAGGGTGAATTTCACCAGCATCGCCATCATCCAGGATTGCTTGCCGGGCGAGCAGTACATGTCGACCTCGTCAAAGGAATTTTGCTGGAGGAAGGCGTTTTTGATGATGTCTGCGATGAGCAGAGTCAGGCGCTGGCCTTCGGGGAGTGCATCCGGTCCGACGAGTTTTGCGATTTGTTGCAGGGCTGTTTCCTCCTGCAAGATTTCCATGATGACTTGTCGGTTGGTGGCCCAGTCCAGGTCTTGATTTTTCCACCAGTCGGTGATATCGACTAAGTATTCGCTATAGCTGTTTTTCCAGCTGATAGCCGGGTAATGGCGGGCGTTGGCCAGGTCTCTATCCAGGGCCCAGAAGCAGCGGATAAAGCGGCTGGTGTGCTGGGTGACTGGTTCGGAGAAGTCGCCGCCCGGGGGGGAGACGGCGCCGATGACTGAGACCGAGCCTTCTTTGCCTTCCATGGTTTCGACTTTGCCGGCGCGTTCATAGAAGCCGGCGAGGCGTGCTGGCAGGTAGGCCGGGAAGCCCTCGTCAGCCGGCATTTCCTCAAGTCGTCCTGACAGCTCACGCAGAGCCTCGGCCCAGCGCGAGGTCGAGTCAGCCATGACTGCGACGTCGTAGCCCATATCGCGATAGTATTCAGCCAGGGTGATGCCGGTGTAGATGCTGACTTCGCGGGCTGCGACCGGCATATTAGAGGTATTGGCGATGAGGATAGTGCGTTCCATCAGCGACCGACCGCTGCGCGGGTCGACCAGTTCCGGGAATTCGCGGAGGACTTCGGTCATTTCATTGCCGCGTTCGCCGCAGCCGATATAGACGATGATATGGGCGTCACACCATTTGGCGAGAGCTTGCTGGGTCATGGTTTTGCCGGTGCCGAAGCCGCCCGGGATGGCAGCGGCGCCGCCTTTCGCGATTGGGAAGAAAGCGTCGATAACGCGGAGGCCGGTCAGAAGCGGCTGTCGCAGGGAAAGGCGTTGCCGGACTGGTCGCGGCAGTCGAACCGGCCAGTGCTGGAACATGGTGAGCGGTCGTTCGCCGCCCTTGTCAAGTTTGACGATGGCAAGGTGGTGCTCGCCGGTGTAATCGCCTTCTGGGACGATGGAGACGATGGTTCCGCTCACATCCGGCGGGGTCAGAAGCCGGTGGTTGATGCTGAGCGTTTCCTGGACTTCGCCGAAGGGCGTGCCGGTTGTGACCCGGTCGCCGGGCTTGCACTGCGGCTGGAAATGCCAGGTTCGGGCAGGGTCAAGCGGATCGGCTTTTTCGCCCCGGTTGATCATGGCGCCGCTGATGGCTGCGATGCGGTCCAGGGGCCTTTGGATGCCGTCGTAGATGGTTCCCAGCAGGCCTGGGCCGAGGCGTACGGAGAGCGGCCGCGCTGTGCAGATGACCTCTTCGCCGGGGCTGAGGCCGCTGGTGTTTTCGTAGACCTGGATGGTGGCCGCGCCGCGGTGCACTTTGATAACTTCGCCAATCAGGCGCATGGCGCCGACTTCGACGACTTCCAGCATGCCGGCGTGCTCCATGTGGCGGGCTTCCACGATGGGGCCGTTCACCCGGATGATTTCGCCGATGTGTTCTCGATGGTCACTAGACATGGTCTGTTGATGTCTCTGGGTTTAAAGGAGGAGAGCGCTAGCTTGTCGCTCATTGACGAGCAGTCGCCGCAAGTTCAGGTTGGCTTGGCGGCGAGGTCGCGCAGTTCTGTTTTCATCCAGCGCAGGCGGCTGGCGTAGGTATTGTCAAAGCGTCGTGCCTGGTCTGTTGTCGTGCATTGCAGGCCGCCGCGGATGTCCGGGTTGACCTGGACAGTGAAATCGATGGCGGTCTTCTCTTCGAACAGCTCGGCGGCGAGGGTTTGGAGCCAGGCCGGGGTGACGAGTGCGGCATCGGCCGGCGCGATTTCGACCAGGCAGGACGCTGGCCCCAGCGCTTGCAGGGCCTCAATGGCCAGGTTGCGCAGGGATTGGGCGCGTTCCTCGCCCTCGGCTTGGGAGGCTTGCTCAAGGGCTTGGGCGAGGAGTTCGTCAAGGCATTTCTCCCGTGCCAGGAGCCAGTGCCGACGCGCTTCCTGCTCGACTTCCACGAGGATGGCTCTTGCCTGGGCTTCGGCCTGGACTTCGGCTTCGCGGAGGCGTTCTTCGCGTTTGCTGGCAGCGAGGGTCTGCGCTTTCTTGCGCATTTTCTCTGCGTCGTTCTGGGCGCGGGCGATGGTGCGTTCGGCCTTGGTTCTGGCATCTGCCAGGATTTCCGTTTCCAGTTTATTGACTTGTGGATCGGCAGTCATGGTTGCTTTCTGGTCTCTGTCGCGGTTGGGGCGGTTCAGCGGGCGTCGTAGTTGATGGCGGGAAGAGGCGCGGTGTTGACCGCAGTTGGGTTATTCATCGCGAACGATGCGGATGCCGACCGCCTCGTCAATCAGTTCTTGCAGGCTGCGGCGTTTGCCGCGCGGCCCCCAGATGTCCTGGACGACGGCCAGGTACGGCGGCGCCGCTGCCAGGCGGTGCGCCGTCACTTCCTCTTCCAGCATGTCGGCGACGGCTTCTGTCAGCAGGAGGACGCCGGGCTTGCGGCCTGCCACGGCTTTGGTGAATGCCTCACGGGCTTCCTCCTCGGTGTCGACCGCGTCGCCGGTGACGCCGGCAAAACGGTAGCCGAGGACGGTGTCCTGGTCTCCAATGATATGATAGGCCATGACGGCGTCCTTTTCCCGGTCGATTTATTTGAAGACGAGGAACAGGCTGATCAAGAAGCCGAACAGGGCGATACCTTCAGCGAGTCCGACAAACGCAATGGCTCGGCCGAGCAGTTCAGGCTTTTCAGCCGCAGCGCCCATGGCAGCCGCACCGACTTTGCCGACAGCATAGGCGGCAGAGAGGCTGCCGATGCCCATGATGGCGGCGATGGCGTAGTACAGCCCGACAGGCTGCTGGACTGCCTGGGTGGCGGCTTCAGCGGCGGCTTCGGCGGTAGCGGCGTCGCCGCTGGCCATTGCTGCTGCGGCGACGGCCATAGCAGCGCCGAAGATGATGGTGGCGTGTTTGGTCAGGCGGGGAAAGGACGGGCTGGTCATGTTTTAGACTCCTGGGGGATTGAGGCGGGATGGTGATTCGGGTTTGCTCCGATTGGTGTTGTTGCCGGGGTGGGGGGAAGGCCGGATGGCGATCCCGCTGCCGACGGAAATTATGCCGGGGACTCCGGGTCGGTTGACGGCTTGTCGTTTTTTTCGTCAATTTGGAAAGGCTCGTAGGCGATGCCGTCGCCAGAGAAATATTTGCTGAACAGCTCGTAGTATTCGAGCCTTATGCCTTGAATCATGGCGACCATGCCTTCAAAGGCGATGACGACGATATTGCCGAAGATGATGATGATAATGCTGAGCACGCCGCCAAGGGCGCCTTCAATGCGCATGTTCTTGAGCACGCCGACAATGGAGTAGATGGCAAAACAAAGGGCAGCGTGGCTGATGGCGAAAGCGCCGACACGGACGAATGAAACCGTGCCGCTGATGTAGCCGGTGAGGGTTTCCATCAGTTCAATGCAGGCCTCAATGATTATGTTGAGAATGCCTCCTTCATCTTCTTCACTTCCTGGGCGGCGTTTTTGGCGACGGCGCATGATGAGCTGGATGGGCCCTTTGAGGAGGAGCAGGACGAGCGGCAGAATCACAAGGGCGATGGCCCAGGACGGCAGTTTGCCGGTGACCAGCAGGGTTATGCCGGCCCCCAGGGCGAACCAGTAGAAAAGCAGCCCCAGTATCCCAAAGCGGTCAAAGACGCCGTCAAAGTAGCGCCGGGCGAGAAAGCGATTGATTATGTTGATGATGATGGCGACGCTGGTGAAGACGATGCCGACGCCGACAGCGGTGGCCAGCAGCTGCGTGATGTCGTTGGTGTTGAGCGGACTCAGCCAGAGGGCCGGCAGGATGTCGTGGTTTTCATAGCCAAAGAAACTGCCGTAGGCGACGCCAAAGAGCGCGGCCGACAGCCCGCAGCCAATCAGCAGGCCGCCGGCATCACGCATAAAGGCCGGTATTTGCCGTTTGGTGCGGCGCATCCAGAACCCGATGGCGGCGAGAACCGCGCCTTGGCCGATGTCGCCGAACATAAATCCGAACAGAATAACAAAGGAAATAGCGACAAAGATGGTCGGATCAACTTCGTTGTACTGGGGCAGGCCAAAGTTGGCGACCAGCATCTGGAAGGGACGCAGCCACGACCCGCCGGAGAATTTCACCGGGACGTCCTCCAGGCCGGCTTTGACCAGGATATCATCTTCGGCGTCAATGACTTCGACCACGCCGGCGCCGTCGGTGTTCTCGGCAACCAGTTTACGGACAGCTTCCACTTCCGAATGCGGCGTCCAGCCTGAAATGCAGTAGAGTTGGGCGATGCGGCCGAAATGCTGTTGAGCCCGGCGCACGGCCAGCAGGCCGCGGAGTCGGCTGCGGATGGCCAGCAGGATGCCGCCGTACTCCTCGCTGAGCCGGATGACTTTGCGGCGGCATTCCTCGATGTTCCGGCGCAGCGTCTCCAGTTCGTCTTTCATCTGCTCATGGGCGGCTGCGGCTGTATCTTCCTTGGTTTCAGGCGGTTCCACTGGCGTGAAACCGAATTTGCTCAGTTCGTCCTCTACTGCCCAGCGGTTTTTGCGCGATGCGATGACAAGGACATTGCCTTCCTGGCCGTCGGCTTGGACTAGTATGTCCCGATCGCCCATGACCGTCGCTGCCCGCGGCAGCACTGAAGGCGCGAGCCGACCGGTGACCAGGTAGAAATGGGAGAGGTTGCGCAGTGCCTCCAACTTGACCTGCTGGAGCGGGTAGGTGGCCAGGATAGCGCTTTCCTGGGTCAGGCTGCCAGAGTCGCGGAGAAGCTGGCGGATGGTGTTGTCCTGCTCCTGGTAGCGAGAGAAAATTTTAGTTAGGATGGCGCTGACGTCATCCTGGTTCAGTTCGCCGAGGGTCGGCGGTTCAGCTTCTGAGTCGACGCCCAGCGCCTCAATCAGCCGGTCGCAGCGGTTGATCAAGTTTTCGAGCGTGCGCTCGTCTCTTTCCTGGTCGACTTCTTTAAGGAGCCGATCCTGGGATTGGCTGACTGCGTCGATCAAGTGCACCAAGCCGCATTGCCCCAGTCGCCGCGTGAGTTCGGTGACGTGCTTGGCCAGAACCAAGATGTTGACTTTGCACATTTTGACGGGACGGAACATGGTCAGGCTCCAATCATCATGTCGCGCATGTCGCGGGACGGGATGCCGAAGTGGACGCCCTCGAAAACCCGGCTCAAATTGAGGGTTTCCGAACGCAGCAGAAAAGGATAGGCGGCGATGGACAGCGCCGGCCGGTCGAAATTACGGAACAGCATCAAGGCGTCCTGGAACATGGCGTTCCAGAGCGTATTTTCGCTCAAATATAAGTCTGCCGTGACAAAGGGCTCCAGCAGGGCTTGGAAACGGCGCGGGAGATGCTTGACGACCTCGGGATGAGACGGGCAGGTGACGAGCTCGTCAAGAAACGCCACTGGGAGGGCGTCACCGTCCTGAATCCACAGGGTGCTCATGCGCTCCGGCGGCAGATGGTAAGTTCTGACGTTGCGCAGCAACATGCAGAGGTTGACAATATCAATTTCGCGGCGGACGAGTCGGCACAGCTCATCGCGGACGTCGAGGGTGGCGGCTCGGGCGCGGGCC
>JAAZKI010000030.1 GCA_012799905.1 Lentisphaerota bacterium
CCTTTTTCAAGTCAAAGTGCAAGGATATTTTTCAGTTAAACTGTAGGATAAAGAAAGAAATAGACTTAAACAACTAAAAGCAAGTAAGTTAAGAATACTGCAAGAGCATTATTTTTGACAAAACGATGGCAGCCAGAAGGGAAGCCCAAATGAAAGTCGGAATTGCAAAGGCGATGATTACCCCGGCAGTGAAAGGGAAAATTCTGGGCGTGCGCCATGAATTGTACGCCAAGGCGCTGCTTCTTGAGGATGGAGAGACCAGGGTGGTTCTCATCACCGCTGACATATCGCTTTTTGGCAAGGATGCGGCTGATGCAATTCGGGAGAGGGTGCAGCGGCTGACCGGAATTCCAGGAAGCCACATCATGCTGGCCGCCTCACACAACCATTCCAGCGCAGCTACAACCATGTTGGACCGCTGGAGTGGCCTTTCCTGCGAGCCGGACGAACATTATTTCTGGTATTTCGTCGACCGTATCGTTGGGATGGTCTTCCAGGCAAGCCAAAATATGGTCGAAGCCCGCATCGGCGCCGGCAAAGGCAACGCCAAACTGAACATAAACCGCTGGGTACTGACGCCGGAAGGCGCCAAGTGGGCGCCGAATCCGGACGCGCCAGACGACCCGGAGATATCAGTCCTGAGAATTGACGATGCCAGCGGCGCGCCACTGGCAATGCTCGTGAATTTCGCGGCTCATGCCAGCGTGCTGACATGGGGGAAATACATATCCGCCGATTTCCCGGGATACTTGCAGGATGCCATTGAAAAACTGTACGATGGCCGAGTCGAGGCATTTTTTGTCAACGGGGCATCCGGGGACTTGAAGGTGAACTGGTTGAGAACCCGGGAAGACGGGAAAATAGACTTTGTCTACTGCTCCGAAGAGGCGGGGGCCAGGCGCATCGGCTATGCAATAGCCGGAGAGGCGGTGAAAGTCTTTGAAATGACGGAGACCTCATGCCTGGCCGGGTTGTCGGTGGCGTCAACAAAAGTCTCTTTCCCCATGCTCCCGGCGCCGACGGCGGATGAGGTGAGGAAAGAGCTTGAAGAGCGAAGGCGGAAGGGCGCGGAGGCCCCATGGGACGCAGAGTGGGCAGCCAGGATTATCCCGGAATTGGAAAGCGGCGTTGTGCCAAAGACAATCGAAGGCGAAATCCAGTGTGTCGCAATCGCCGGGAAAATCGTGCTCCTGGCATTGCCGGGCGAAGTGTTTGTGGAGGTTGGCCTGCGCCTGAAGCAGATGTCGCCGGTGGAGGATTTGTTCATCGTGGGATATGCGAACGGGTACGTCGGATACCTGGCAAGCGATAAGAGTCTGCGGGAGGACGGGAACAAGCCGCGCTATAACTGGCACCGTTTTTTCTGGTATCCTGCCTGCTTTGCCGAAGGCACAGAGCAAGTGATGGTTGATGCCGCAGAACAATTGTTCCGCCAAGTCGCCAAAAAAGCTGAATAACCGGCAAATGTGATGCTGCGGCAGAGCAGTCACGCTAGGCAGGCAAAGCGCCAATGAAAATCCAAGAACCCTCTTGCCTGGGGAAATAACAAGAAATTTTTGGAAAGTTCAGGTTCTTGCCATGCAATGGTTTGACTGGTGCGTCGCGATAATACCGATGATTTTTGTCGTCGGATTGGCGTTTTACACACGCAAATATATCAAGGGCGTGGCGGATTTCCTGGCGGCAGGACGGGTGGCGGGAAGGTATGTGCTTTGCGTGGGGGACATTGCGTCGGGGTTGAGCGTCATAACCATAGTGGCGCTGGTCGAAATAAAATACCAGACTGGGTATGCCTTGGAGTTCTGGCAGCATATCATTGCGCCACTTGGACTGATCATGGGCCTGACCGGCTATTGCGTTTATCGCTACCGGGAAACAAAGGCGCTCTCCTTTGGGCAATTTCTGGAAATGCGCTATAGTCGCTCGTTACGGGTCGTTGCCGCCAGCATGCGCGCTATTGTCGACCTCTCATGCAATGCCATTGGTCCGGCCGTGGCGGCCAATTTCTTTGTCTATTATCTGGATTTGCCACGAACAATCTCCATATTCGGCTGGCAGGTCTCAAGCTTTGGCATTATTGTCGGATTGGTGCTGATCCTGGCCATGGCCATGCTTTGGCCAGGCGGTCGCGTCTCCCTTTTGGTTACCGATTGCTTGCAAGGGGTGGTTTGCTACCCCATTTTTCTCATCATAGTCGTGTACATCCTCTACAACTTTTCCTGGAAAGGGGAGGTGGCTCCGGTGATGATGGACCGAGTCCCCGGGGAAAGCTTTCTGAATCCGTTTGACATTCATCATCTGCGTGACTTCAATCTCTTCGCCTTGGTGGTTTCGGTTACCACCATCATCCTCAATCGCGCCAGCTGGATTGGCAACGACAATACTTCCTGCGCACGCACGC
>JAAZKI010000534.1 GCA_012799905.1 Lentisphaerota bacterium
CGGCGTTTGCTGAGACTACGTTGCGGGTGGTGTCGCTGTCGCCTTCGTTGACTGAGTTGATGTATCACCTGGGCCGCGGCGAATGGCTGGTTGGGCGCAGTGACGCCTGCGACTATCCGGCCGAAGCAAAAGCAAAGCCGATAGCGGGAAAATTCGCTGATCCGCATTTGGAAGCCATCATTGGCCTGCGCCCGGACCTGGTGATTGCCAACGATTTGATGAATCCCGGCATTATCAAGACGCTCGACAAGGTCAATATCCGGGTTGAAGTCCTTCCCGGGGAAACGCTGGAGGAATACCGCGCCTGCGTGGTGCGCCTGGGAGAATTGCTGTCAGCAAAAGAGGCTGCCGCTGCTGAGGTGGCCCGCATTGACGCGCTGTTGACCCAGCTGCCGCCGCCGCTGCCAATCAAAGTCCTCTGGGTCATCTGGGACGCGCCGCCGATGGTTGGCGGGAAAAATTCTCTCCCGGATGCGTTGATTCGCCTGACAGGCGCGGAAAACATCGCCGGCAACGTTGACCAGCCCTATTTCAAATGTTCTTTTGACTGGCTGCTGGAAAATCAGCCTGATGTCATCATCTGGTGCACGCACGACCGTGACATCAGCGAGCACCGTATTTGGAAGCAGATGCGGGCCATTCGCGAGAACCGCGTGGTGAGCAATATTGATCCGGACATCGTTTTGCGACCGGGGCCGCGCCTGCTTGGCGGCGTTGCCTTCCTGCGACAGCAGCTGGCGGCCATGGCCAAACAAATGGCAGTCCAATGAGGTCGTGGTGATAACTCTATTGCGTCGCAGTTATGTTCTTTTGCCCCTGGTGGCGGTTATTGCGCTGGCGCTGCTTGGCCTTTGCGGCGGTTCGCGCTGGCTGTCGCCGGCTGAGTTCTGGCTTGACGTCGGCGGTTTGCACCCAGTGCTGGAGCTGCGCTTGGTGCGGGTGACGGCGGCGCTGGTGATAGGCGGCGCGCTCGCCTTGTCAGGCATGGTGTTTCAAGCGGTCTTGCGCAATCCGCTGGCAGAGCCGTTTACGCTTGGACTGTCCGGCGGTGCGGCGGTTGGCGCCACTCTGGCGTATATCCTTGGCTTGCGCGCCTTGAGCCTCTATGCGGTGCCGTTTGCAGCGCTGGCCGGAGCGCTGGTGGTCTTGAGCCTGGTGCTGCTGGTCAGCCGAGGCGGCAATTGGGGCGTTGAAAGCCTCCTGCTGAGCGGAGTTATCGCTGGCACAATTTGCTCCAGCCTGCTCATGTTTCTGTTGTCGTTCGCGCAGCAGAGCGAATTGGCAGGAGTCACGTGGTGGATGTTAGGCGACTTGCAGGGCGTTGACCCTGACCTGCTGTGGCCTGTGGCAGTTTACACGATAATCGCGCTGATCGTGCTGCGAGTCCTGGCCGGTGATTTGAATGTGCTTTCCCTCGGCGACGAGGAAGCCTTCTACCTCGGCGTTAATCCGCGCCGGCTGGTCATATTTATGATTCTGATCGCCTCGCTGCTGGCAGCGTCAACCGTATGCCTGGCTGGAATCATCAGTTTTTGCGGTTTGATTATCCCCCACATTGTCCGACGTCTGTACGGCTGTAATCATCGCCGGATTCTCTTTACGGGTTTTTTGTGGGGCGGCGGCTTTTTGATATTGTGCGACCTTTTGTCGCGAGTCGTCTTCCGCGAGCGCGAGATACCGATTGGGGTGTTGACGTCCCTGTTGGGAGGAGTCGTTTTCCTGATGATTCTGAAACGGCGGAGGCCTCATGATGCTTGAGTGCCGCCAGGTTAGTTATGCGTACGAGCCAGGCCGGAACGTGGTCAGCGGGGTCGATCTGGCATTGACCGCCGGCGACTTTGCGATGCTGCTGGGGCCGAATGGCTGCGGCAAGAGCACGCTGTTGAAGCTGCTGGCAGGCTTGCTGTCGCCGCAAACTGGCCAGGTTCTGGCCGGCAGCCGGCCGGTCAATCGCCTGCCGCATCGTGAACGAGCCCGGATGATTGCGGTGGTCTCGCAAAGCCACGCGCCAGCGCTTGATTTCACGGTGCGGGACATGGTGATGATGGGGCGACATGCCCGCCTGTCACGGATGTCGCCGCCGACGCCGGAAGACCACCGGCTGGTCAACGAGGCCATAGGGCTGCTTGACTTGGTCGAACTGTCCCAGCGGCCTTGCAATCGGCTTTCCGGCGGCGAACGGCAGCGAGTCGCCATCGCCGCTGCCGTGGCTCAGCAGGCACAGGTGATGCTTCTGGATGAGCCAACCTCGGCGCTGGACCCGGCCCACGCCATCAGCGTGATGACGCTGCTGCAAGAACTCCCGAAACGACCGGCTATTCTGATGGTCTGCCATGACATCCAATTGGCTGCCCGCTATGCCAAACGGATTGTGCTGATGAAACAAGGCTGCGTCTATGCCGACGGCAATCCGGAAGAAGTGATGACTCCCGCTAACATCGACCGCGTCTATGGCTGCAACGCCCAGATTCTCCGCGATGACCACGGCGCACTGTGCGTCGCCCTACGACAAAAATGACGCCGGCTTTCCGTAATATCGTTGTGCTTTCTCTTGGAATGTAGTCACCAGAAAGGATTTTGACCATGAGCGAAAAAATTGCCCG
>JAAZKI010000450.1 GCA_012799905.1 Lentisphaerota bacterium
CTGCTTTACAGCCCCGTGGAAATGAACCGGCAATTCAAGAAACGACTCAACGCCAAGGCTTGGAGCGAAAGCCGAGTAAGCTACTGGGTGACAAGCGACCGAAAACTAATCCAGAAAACACTGACTATGCAACCCGATGAGCAAAAGCAGCAAATTGAGCAGGCTGGACAGATTCCCATCTTCAGCTATAACCAGACTGATTTCGTCAAAGAGCGCGTAGCCTTGGAAGTGCAATTCGGCAAATATGCCTTTGTCGCCTACGACCTGTTTGTCAAGCACCTTGCTTTTTTCATCAGCGACAAAATCGACGTCGGCATTGAAATACTGCCAATGAAATCCCTGCAATCGCAAATGAGTTCCGGCCCCGCATATTATGAGGGAGAATTGTATAATATCATGCGTCAGGGGCGCGGAGTACCGGCGGTTCCGCTCGTCATCATTGGAATTGATGTGTGAATGTTAGCGCAGAATCTGTAATGAGGTGCACTGGGCTACAACGCAAAGGAACGGCCAATGAACGCAAGCAAACTACTGGGCGGCATACTGGGTGTGATGGCCCTGGCCGGCATGTCTGCCGCAGCGCAACCGGCGGCATGGACGACGGCAGACGCGCAGAATTACCGGCTGGAATGTCCGCTGGGAACTATTGAGCTGTCCGGCAAGACGGCGGGACTGCGCCTGACGCCGAAAGACGGCTCCGCAGCCAATCTGACTTTCTTTCAGTGGCATGACAGCTATGTATACGAGACCATGACCGCTGGCACGGTGGAGAAAATTACATTGGTCGCCGGCGATTTGCTGCTGGATGGCGTCTGGGGGACACGCGGGAATGCGCCGCCGTTGCGCTATCAGTTGACGCTGACGCCGACCGAGGCCGGCCTGCGCTTGCGCCTGCTGGTGCGCAAGACCGGCCCCCTGAACCTGGTCGCTGGCGTGCGCGGAACCCTGTCCCTGGAAGTGCAGGATGACAAGGATCGGGCGCTGGTTGAACCATGGCTGAACACCTCGCTGCTGGATGCGTTTGACACGCACTACAAGCTCCTGAAAGTCGGACGGATCACCGGCAAAGGCATTGCCATCGTCGTGCCGGATTACTGCAGTGCGCGAATTACCAGCAGCGGCAAGGGGCGCAAAAACCTGGAATTCGGCATGACGACAGACAAAGACTTCCCCGAAAACAGCAGCCTTGAGCTCAACGCCGAGCTGAGTTTCATCACGATGCCGACGACCTATCCGGTGTTTCGGGCGGACATGGCCGCGCCTCTGTCACTGACAGCGACTGCGCCAACAACGGTTACGCAGTATCGCAAATGCGAAATTGAGGTGGATTTGCGCGGCACCTGGGACAATCCCTTTGATCCGCAGGACGTCAGCTTGGACGCTGAAGCAAGCTGCTCGTGGGGACAGAGTTATGTGCTGCCGGGCTTTTTCATGCAGCCCTACGCGATGGAGCGCATTGATGGTCACGAGGCATTTTACCCTGAGGGCGCCGCTTGCTGGAAAGTGCGGCTGGTGGGTTTAGGTCTCGGCGAGATGCGGGTGAAGTTGGTGGCGCGCGATCGCAGCGGTCGGGTCGAGTATGCATTGCCAGCGCCGATACGGGTCGTCGCAGGCAATGAGCGCGGCTTTGTGCGGCAGAGTCGCATTGATCCCTATTATTTCATCCATGACAACGGCGAGAGCTATGTGCCGATAGGGCATAACGTGCCGCTCTATCGTCCCGGCCCCTACGGGGAAACCAAGGCGCTGGAGGTCATGGCGGCGCATGGCGAGAACTGGAATCGCTGGTGGATGTCCAGCCATGGTTTCGGCCTTGAATGGGAGCGGCAATTGGGCTGCTATCGGCAGAAACAGTCGGCGCAGCTTGACTATGTTCTGGACTTGGCCGAAGACCTGGACATGTATTACATGATATGCATGGACACGCATCAGGATTTTCGCAATCCGGGCTGGAAGGGAAATCCCTACAACAGCGCTAATGGCGGGCCCTGCGCGCAGGTGGTCGATTGGTTCACTAACGAAGAGGCCAAGAGCTTCTACCGGCAGCGTCTGCGTTACATAGTAGCGCGCTGGGCCTACAGTCAGCGCATCATGTGCTGGGAATTCGGCAATGAGTTCGAAGGTTGGGCAGGCAGTCCGGCCGAGACAGTAATTGAGTGGCATCGCGAGATGGCGCCCTTCCTGGCTGCGCTTGACCCCTATAACCACCTGATCAGCACCAGCTGGTGGAGCAAGACCGGCCCAGTAGCGTGCTGGAAAATCCCCGAGATGGACATCGTGCAGACGCACTGCTACACCAATGACGACATGAATGTGGCCGTGCCAACGATTCGCTACTGCCAGACGCAACGGGCGAATCACGCCAAACCGCATCTTTTCGCTGAATTCGGCATCCGCAGTCATGCGTCAACGGCAGACAAAGACCCGGAGGGCTGGCACCTGCATAATTCGGGATGGGCGGCTATCTGCAGCGGCTGCAATGGCAATCCCATGCCGTGGTGGCATGAAAACTACATCGCTCCAAACAATCTGCACTTCCATTTCCAGGCGCTGCGTAATTTCGTGGGTGGCCTGCCGTTTGGGCGAGAAGTATGGCGGCCACTGACAATTCGCAAGCCGGAGATACCGCCGAGCAAGGCCGAACCGGGCGCCAATGACGTCGTAATCAAGACGGTCGCAGGTTTCCGCAAAGCCGCAGTAGCGGATTTCAGCATCGCGGAAGACGGCGCCATCAATGATGGCCAGGAGTTGCTCGCGACGCTGCAAGGCGAGGGTCATCGCGATAAACGAACCTTTCCGACCTTCCAGGTGAATTATCCCGTTGACGGACAGTTCAAGCTGAAAATCGACACGGTGTCCAACTCCGGCCACCTGAAAATATACATCGACGATGAGCTGGCGCTGGAACGCGAGCTCCCCTGCGGCGAGGGCATCGGCAAATCGTCGAAATGGCAGAAGCAGTGGCAGTTATGGCAATGCGAGTACGACGAGGAATTGTCCATACCGGTGGCCGCCGGGCAACGGCGCATCCGGGTGGAAAACCACGGCAAGGACTGGATACGCATTCCCTATTTCGTCTTCACAGGTTGCCGGCAAATCGTGCATCGCGACGTAATCTGCGCAGGCATGGCTTGCGACAGCGTGGCCATCGTCTGGCTGCAAAATGACGCCAGCAGCTGGCTTAACCACGCGCGTAAACAAGTGTCGCCGCTGCCAGCGGCCAGTTATGGCGTCGAAGTCCGCAAGGATGGTCGCTACCGCGTGGAATGGTGGGAAACCTGGAAGGGAAGCGTCAGCCACACCCAGGAAGTCACAGCGCGCGATGGCGTGCTGCTGCTCGAACCCGGACCCTTGGCGACCGACGTCGCCGCGAAAATCTTCCCCATGAGGTAGGTTCAGGCTGCGCCCTCAAAAAACGGCGGCGTGTCTTGCCAACGCGGCTTCAGCCTTTGACTTGGACGCCTTTAGTGCGCAAATAGTCTTTGACTTGGGCGACTGTGAACGTCCCGAAGTGGAATACTGATGCGGCCAGGAGGGCGCTGGCTTTGCCGATGGTCGCCGCCTCATAGAAATGCTCCAGGGTTCCGGCTCCGCCGCTGGCGATCACCGGCAGGCCAGTCTGTTCGACGATAGCGCGGGTCACGTCTAGGTCATAGCCGCCGCAACTGCCATCGCAGGCCTTACTCGTCGGCAAAATGCGTCCTGCGCCAGTGTCTTTCATTGCCAGGGCAAATTCCACTGCATCCTTGCCCGTCGGAGTTCGACCGCCATCAATGTAGACTTCGCGTTTGGACGGCATCGCGTCATTGCGGTCAACATCAATGGCAATGCAAATCCGCTCTCCGCCAAAGGCCTTGGCTGCGTCGCGAACAAACTGCGGATTGCGAAACGCCGCGCTAGAGATGCTGACGGCGGAAGCGCCAGCGGCAAGGGCGTCTTCAATGTCTTGCAGCGTGCGGATGCCGCCGCCAACCGTCAAAGGCACTGTCACTGCCTTACTTACGCGGCTTAACACGTCAAACATAGCGCGTCGTCGTTCAATCGTGGCTGTGATGTCGAGGAAAGCCAGTTCGTCAGCGCCATCAGCGCAATAGGCGGCAGCCGCTTCGACCGGATCACCAGCATCCTTCAATTCCACGAAATGCACGCCCTTGACGACGCGGCCGTCCTTCATGTCAAGGCAGGGGATAATACTCACACAAGTCATGATTTTGCCTTTAATCGGTCAGTCTTCAGGAGCGCCCCTATGGGCACCCAAGCGCCTACGGCGCAAATAGATGTGGACATAGTGGACATAGTGGACATGGTGGACATGGTGGACATGGTGGACATGGTGGACATGGTGGACATGGTGGACATAGTGGACATGGTGGACGGCGGAGCGGCAGGACTTTAGTGGACGTCAATGGACGTTAGTAGACGATGGACTGTGGACGGAAGTGGACATTAGTGGAGAATGGACGTGGACAGAAGTGGACGTCAGTAGACAGTCGAGCGGCATGTAGTCCAAAGA
>JAAZKI010000433.1 GCA_012799905.1 Lentisphaerota bacterium
GTCGGGATAGGATTGCATGCGGATTCGCGATTTGGCCTATCGTTTTTTTGACTATTCAGCCTGAACAGCCGGATGGCGTGGAGAAACACTTCAAGTCGCCTCCCGCTTGGCCAGAATGACCTGAGTGCTACCCCAACCTCGTAGAGGTGGCACCATGAGTAACCCCAGGTGAAGCGGAGCGGAACCTGGGGATGGATGCCCCCAAGCTAGAGCCTCGGAGGGGCGGCACTAGGAGCAGTCCCTATGCGCAGGAATTTTGTTGTCGGCGTCATTAATTACTCGGAGTTCGGACAAGTTGCGGAGCTAGGCGCTCTGGGTGAGAGACACTTTAATGGACAGTGGACAATGGACTTTAGTGGACTTTGATGGACGTTAATAGACGATGGACTGTGGACGTTAGTAGACATCAGTGGAGAGTGGACGTGGACGGGAGTGGACTTTAATGGACGAGGGAGTCGCGGGAGTAGCGGCCTCGCCCCTCGCCTCTTGCGAATTATGAATTATGAATTATGAATGACAAATGCGCCTCAGCATTCAACATTCAGCATTCAGCCCCTTGCCCCTAACGAATTATGAATTATGAATTATGAATTATGAATGACAAATGCGCCTCAACATTCAACATTCAACATTCAGCATTCAGCATTCAGCCCCTCATGCGGTTGCTTTGTCCAGTCGTTCGCGTTGGGCGGCCATGGCTTCGTCGCCGCCGGTGTGGAAAGGTCCGTCGCCCAGCATCCAGAGAATGGACATGCCGGATTTGTAGTAGTGGCCGATATTGCCCATGCTGCAATAAATGCCGGACGGCTTGCTGTGGCGCTGGCAGATTTTGATGACGGTCTGCGCATGCTGCTTGACTGCTTCGCATTCAGTGTCGATGCCATAGCCGCACATGCAGGCCAGGTCGCATGGGCCAATCACTACGCCGGCGACTTCGTGGCCATAGACGGTCAGCATCGCGTCTAGAGTCGCGATGCCGAGCGGCGATTCGATTTGCAGAATCAACAGACGGTTGTCGTTGATTTCCTCGAATTTCTCGCCTTTGCGGAACAGTCCGGCGCCGCCGATGCCTTTGCGTCCGCGTGGATGGAAGCGCATGGAGTCAATGGCGAGCTTCACCTGGCTCATAGTTTCAGTGCGTGGAATCATGACGCCGTCAGCGCCCATGTCGAGGCATTTTGAGATGCAGTGATATTCGCAGTCTTGGGCTCTGGCGATGGTGGGCAGGTCAGCGTCGCGGCAGAATTTCAGGATTGGTCGGCCTAATTCTGGGCAGAGGTTGCCGTGTTCGAAGTCGATGAACATGAAGTCGAAATAGCGCGCCGCCGAGGCTGCCGATTCCGCAGTGGTGTTTTCGTTGACCATGCCGGCGTACATTTTTTCGCAATTTTTGAATTTGATTTTGAGTCGTTGCAGGGCGTCCATGATGTGTCGTGTCTCCGGGGAGGAATGGCAGGTTGCTCCGGGCGATAGCTCGCTGTCTTGGTCGAGCCGTCCGGCAGGGCAAAAATCAATGCGCTTTTTGAAATATATATGAAGAAAGGGCGGCTGCCAAGAGATAGGCCTGCAATTCGTCATCGGCGTGACGTGATTAATTCATGGTCCGGCGGCTGTAAAAAAAATATCTTTGTGTTACAGTAGTTTTTCAGCGGTCGGAGCGTCAGCCGCATCGTAAATACTTTCATAGCATCATGGAGGTGGTCAGTATGCATGCCGGTAATCGCAGTGTACTCGTTATGATTGACAGCCGTATCGCAAGCGAGAAGCGCGATGCAGAATTAGAGTTGTTTACGATGTTGCGTCACCTCGGGCTGGCGTTCGAGGTCTGGGAAGCGGCTGACAGTTTCCCCTCTGCCCCGGCGCATTTTTCGGATCGCGCCTTGTATGTCCTCGGGCATGACGGGGCGGGGAGAGCCGTGTCGTCGGCGCGGGCTCGGCAGATTGTCGCTGCGGTGCAGGCTGGCGCCGGTTTTTTGTCCTTGGACAGGCGGGTGGAAGAGTGGCCTGCGGAGTTGCAAGCGTTGGCGCCGAAGATAGCTGGACGCTGGCGCTGCCAGGATTTGCAAGTCTCCGCTCCAGGTCATTATCTCAGTGCTGGTCATGCCCCGGGCAGCGCCTGGCTCCTCCGGCAGGCCGTTGTTTGCGCATGTACAACCGACGCTGACTGGCAGGCGATAGTGACGGCCAATGGCCAGGCGACGATCGCGGTGCGCACGGCAGGCGGCGGACGCCAGGTGTTCTTCGGCTGCGGCATCAGGGTCTATCGCGAAGACGTGTTTGGACATGGCCGCGGCTATGATGGCATGCTTTGGCGCGCAATCGTCTGGGCGGCAGCCAAGCCGTTGCCGACTCGCTCAATGCCGCCATATTTGACGGCGAGGATTGACGATTGCAACGGCGCCTACAGCGCCTTCGGCTACGTCGAAGCCTTTAATCGACACGGCATTTCACCGAACTTGGGGCTGTTCATTGACGAGATGGGTCCCTCGGACTGGGCCGGTGCGACCCGTTTGTTCCAGAAAAAAGGCGCTGATTTTTCCATGCACGCATTTCGCGATGACTTCTATAAAGCGCGCTCGAATTACCGTCCCTACGCTGTTTTGGCTGACAAGCCAGACTTGTCCAATGGCGGCAAGGTGACCTTATTTGAAGGCTTGGGGCTGGACCATGACACCGGGCTGAATCTGCCGCCTGCGCAGCTGCGGCGCAATGTCCAGCGCATGGATGACGCTTTTGCGGCGGCGGGAATTCGCCACAGCCGGATTATCAACGCCCATTACGGCGAAGTGTCGTATACGTCCATACCGTATTTTCTGGAGCGGGGCGCCAGCCTGCTCTGCAACAACAATATTCCCGGGCAGTTATATGCCAATCAGCCGTTGTGGCGGCCGCGGCCGTATGGATTGCGGGGGATTAACGGCCGCAGCGGCACGGTGATTGACCATGCGCCCGCCCATCCGGAGCTGTTCTTTGCATCGGTAGTGTATCTGCCTTATGAGTACGCGCCGACACATATCGACATTTTGAATGGTTACGTGCCGTTTATAGGAGAGTCGCCTACGGTCAAGCGTGAGGCAGCCATTGCGCGAGGCTGTTTTAATGTGCGGACGTCGCTAGACATGATGGCCTGGGGATTGATCATGACCCACGAGGAACGCATTGACGCGATCAGCCTAGAGGACTGGGACGCAATCGTCAGCGCTATCGTGGAGACGACCAGCAAAAACTGGGATGTCATCCCAGCCAGCCGGGAAGAAGTGAGCGTCATCTGCCAACGTCTGTTCCGTACGACGCTGGTGTCGGCCGCGGTCGATGCTGATAACCGGGTGGTCTGCGAGCTTTCCGGCAAGAATGACGGCCCCTCGCCATTGACGATTTGGTTGAACGAGGGAGACGGCTGCCGGCGAGTGATAGTCGAACTGCCGCAGGTGGATGGCTATTTGCAGACTGAGCCGCTGGCGTATTAGGGGCTTTTTTTAGGGGCGAGGGGCTTTTGTTAGGGGCGAGGGGCGAGGGGCGAGGGGCGAGATGAGCTTGGGCTACGTTGTCCGCGAGGGGCTTTTGTTTAGGGGCGAGGGGCGAGGGGCGAGGGGCGAGGAGTCATAACATCTACGGCAGGCTGGGTGATAGCGTCTCGTCGTTGAATATGCCATTTAAACTCAGAAAGGAGAAGCAAGCGATGTCGAAGCGAATCTGGAGTATTGTGTTGATGCTTGTAGCTGCGATGGTTGCGCCGCTGTACGGTCAATTTGTGGTGGTGAAGGACGGAAAGCCGCAGGTGACGCTGTTCGCAGCGGCGGAGCATCGCGAGGCCGCGAAGGTGGCGTTGCAGCAGTTGACCAAGTATGTCGCAAAGAGCACCGGGGCAGAGCTGCCGTCAGCAGATGCGAGCGTCGCCAGGCAAATCCGCCTGGCCGTGCAAGATGACATGGACCGCGATGCATTCACGTTCACTTTCCCGGCCGAGGATGTCATGGTCATAACAGGCGGCAGCAGAAATGGCCTTGAATACGCTGCATACGAATTTCTGGAACGCTATCTTGGCATCCGCTGGCTGTTCCCCGGTGAGATCGGCGAGTATATCCCGACTATGACCGAGGTGGTGATTCCACGCCAGGAAGTGGCGCAGAGTCCGTCGTTCCTGTCACGTACGTTTTCCGGCACTTTTGGAGAAGATTCCGGCGTCTTTAAGCAAACCCCGGCCTGGATGCGGAAAATGCGGGCAAGCTCGATTCGGGTGCAATTCCACCATAATTTATGGCGTCTTTTCCCTCTCGAATTAGGTGTCGAGCATCCGGAGTACTTTCCAATGCGGAACGGCGAGCGGTTTGTGCCCAAGCCTGAGGATCAGGTCAGCTGGCAGCCCTGCTTTACGGCGCCCGGCAGCGCCGACGCCGCAGCCGAGCGCATCCGCGACTTCTGGCTCAAGAACCCAGCAAGGGACTCCTATTCCCTCGGCGTTAACGACAGCGCCGGATTCTGCACCTGCGAGACGTGCCAGGCCGTCAATGGCGACCGGAATAATTTTGCCGGGTTTGCGCATGTCACGCCGTCGTTCATCCAATTTGCGAATCGCTTGGCCGAGCGGCTGCGCGGCGATTTCCCAAAGCATCAGTTCGGCTTTCTGGCGTATGTCGGACTATTGGAGCCGCCGGAGAACATGGCGGTGGACCCCGCCCTGGTGCCATTTATGACTTTTGATCGCATGATGTGGCTTGACCCGAAAAAGGAAAAAGGCGGCAAGGAACTCACAATCCGGTGGAAGGAAAAAGTCCCGAATCTCGGCTGGTATGATTATATTTACGGCCGTTTTTACAGCGTGCCGCGGATTTATTTCCACCATCAGGCCGACTATTTGCGCTGGGGGCACGAGCATGGCGTCAGGCATTACTATGCCGAATATTATCCGGCTGGGGACTGGCACGAAGGACCGAAATTCTATCTGACCATGAAATTGTGCTGGAATCTCAACCTGGATGTTGATGCGCTGCTGGATGAATGGTACGTCTGCGCTGTCGGCGCCGAGGCTGCGCCCTTGCTGAAAGAATATTATGCCAGTCTGGAGCGCTTCTGGACGACGGCGGTGCCGAAGACAAACTGGTTCCGGAGCGGAAATCAGTATCTGCCGTTCAAGTCCTCTGACTACCTGGTGGCTTTGGACCCGGCCGAAATCAGCCGCTTCGAGCAGTTGTTGGACAAGATGGCGTCGCTGTCAATATATCCGGAGCGAGCGCAGTTTATCCGGCAGTCTTTCCTGACCTGGAAGGAGAAAGTCGCTGCCCCTATGGCCCGGCATCAAATGCTGAGTCAATTGGAGAAGATTAAGTTCCAGCCCTTGCAGGCCGTTGACTACAATACTCGTGATGTCAAGGTTTCGAGTTGGCAGCGCAATTATTCACATGGAAGCTTTGGCTGGGATGAGAATGCCGGCCGTGACGCGTCCGGCGCTGTGTATATCGACGCCGCCGGCAGCCAAGGCACGCCGATGTGCTACATACACTACGTCAAGATTGAAACGCCGCAGAAGCTGAAGGCCTCGGTCTGGTTCCGGGCAGAAGAGGCGGATGCGGAAAGAGTAAGGGTGAAGCTGGACATGCGTTGGCAGGCGACGACCTCGCAAGGCGCCAATGCCCGCGACCCGCAGTGGCGGGCGGCTGAAAGCAACACCAGCGTGTCTGCGCCGGAAGTCAAAAATGGCGAGTGGCAGCAGCTGACGGTCTACAACGTCGCGCCGAACGAAATCCTCCCCTGTCGACTGGTGGTCTTGTTCACGGTGACTAACACTGCGCGCGGACGGGTCTATTTTGATGATTTGAAAATTGAGACAGCGCCCTGAAAGGCGACTCGGGGGGAGAAGGCGCTTGAGTGGACTGTGGACAGAAGTGGACGTTAGTGGACTTTAGTGGACTGTGGACAGAAGTGGACGCTAGGGGACTGGGGTGCAAAGACACGTGCCTTTTACAGGCTTTCCGTCGGCACAGGAGCGTTGTAGGCAGAAATGGCCGTTATCGACGACTGACCGCTTGCGTTGCTTTTTTCCTCCATAGATGCCTCTGCCGCTGTTTTTTTAGCCGGATGGCCTTATATTATAGGATTTGCTTATGGCCGGGAGTTCCGGCCTAGTTTTGCTTATGGTCGGATATTCCGGCCTAGCGATCATCATAGATTGAGGAAGAAAGTACGATGCCAGCTAATAACGAAGTCGGCGCCAAGATCAAGAGTTTGCGAGAGATGCGCGGAGTCAGCCAGGAGGAACTCAGCGAACGATGCGGGATGAGCCTGGAGCAAATCCGGAAGATTGAAGAGGGCGGAGTCACCACGTCGCTGACGCCGCTTTTGAAGCTGGCGCGTGGACTCGGGGTTCGCCTGGGGACTTTTTTGGATGACAGCGACTTGTGCGATCCGGTCGTCACCCGCGGCAGCGGTGAAGGCATTGAGGCGGTGCGTTTTGCTGGCGGTGTTGATCGGCAGAGCCTTGATTTTCACGCCCTGGCTGCTAACAAGCGCGACCGGAACATGGAGCCGTTCATCATTGACGTGCATGACGCGCCGGATGACCAGCACGAGCTGTCAAGTCACGAAGGCGAAGAATTCATCTATGTCCTGAAGGGCCGGCTTGAAATCGTGTACGGTAAGGAAAAGTACCAGCTGGAGGTCGGCGACAGCATCTACTATGATTCAATCGTCCCGCATCATGTGCATGCGACCGGCGGGCAGGACGCCCGGATTCTCGCCGTCGTCTATACTCCGCATTAATCAAGGACGACGCTGGCGTGTAGAACCCGAACCCGCAGCCGTGTGCGACGCTCCTCAGAGGGCGCCGCGTTAAGGAGGATTGTCTGGCGATGAGCGAATTATTTACTGAAAAGACGATAGGCGAATTTTACGCGGATCAGGTCAAGGCGCATCCTGACCATCCGTTTATCATGTATCCGGACCGCGATTTGTGCTGGAGTTATGCGGAGTTTGACGAGCGCACCGACCTGTTTGCCAAGGGCTTGCTGGCGATTGGCGTCCACAAGGGCGACCATGTCGGCGTCTGGGCGCGAAATATCCCGGAATGGCTGACGCTGATGTTCGCGACCGCGAAAATCGGCGCGGTCATGGTGACTATCAACACCAACTACAAGTCGCACGAGCTGGAATATCTGGTTAAGCAGTCGGACATGCATACGCTGGCGATTATCGACGGCTTGCGGGACGTCAATTATGTCGATGTGGTGCATGGACTGGTTCCCGAGCTGCGGCAGCATCCGCGCGGCCACATGAAGAGCGCCCGTTTTCCGTTTTTGAAGAACGTGATTTATTTGGGGCAGGAGAAGCAGCGCGGGATGTACACGAGCATGGAGCTGTTTGCGTTGGGGGAGACCGTGAGCGATGAAGAGTTGGCTGCAGCCAAGTCCGGCCATGACCGCCATGACGTCATCAACATGCAGTACACCTCGGGGACGACGGGCTTTCCCAAGGGCGTCATGCTGACGCATCGCAATATCCTCAATAACGGCTATTACATCGGCGAACGGCAGAAATTGACCCAGGAGGATCGGGTTTGCGTGCCGGTGCCGCTGTTCCATTGCTTTGGCTGCGTCCTGGGCATTATGGCGATTGTGACGCATGGCGCAACAGCAGTGATGGTGGAGCAGTTTGACCCACTGGTGGTGATGGCGTCGGTGCAGAAATCCAAGGCAACAGCGCTCTACGGCGTTCCGACCATGTACATTGCGATTCTTAACCATCCGATGTTCGATATGTTTGACTTCAGCAGCCTGCGCACCGGCATCATGTCCGGCTCCCTGTGCCCAGTCGCGGTGATGAGTCAGGTGGTTGAAAAAATGCATATGCCGGAAATTACGATTCCGTATGGCTTGACTGAGGCGTCGCCAGTGTATATCATGAGCGGCACAGATGAAACCCTTGAGCGCCGCGTGGCAACCGTCGGCACTGCTCAGCCGCATATTGAGGTCAAAATCATCGACCCGGAGACAGGCGAAATCGTTCCGCCCAATACGCATGGCGAACTCTGCTGCCGCGGCTATAATGTGATGAAGGGCTATTACAAGATGCCAGAAGAAACGGCCGAAGTGATCGATGCTGACGGCTGGCTGCATAGCGGCGATATCGGCACGGTTGATGAGGACGGATACTACCGGATTACCGGCCGCCTGAAGGATATGATCATCCGTGGCGGGGAGAATATCTACCCGCGCGAAGTCGAGGAATTCCTGCGGACTAATCCAGGCGTTCGGGACGTTGAAGTGATGGGCATTCCGGATGAGAAATACGGCGAAATTGTCGGCGCCTTTGTCATCCTGCATGACGGCGTCGAAATGACCGCGGAAGACCTCCGCGATTTTTGCAGCGACAAGATCGCCTACTACAAGACGCCGAAGCATTTCTTCATCGTGAAGGAATTCCCGCAGACAGCGAGCGGCAAAATCCAGAAGTTCAAGCTTCGGGAACAGGCTCGGAAATTGCTGGGGATACCAGATCCGGAAGCCATGAAATGAGGCGCTGAGCCGGCTCAGGGGCGTGCACAGCGGGACATCTGCGCACGCCCTGGCGTGAATTGACAGGCCAGCGAACGAAAAAATGGGCGCAGCTTGCCGGAACTCCGAGTATCATCGGTGACAGATTACCGCATTTCGTAATCGGTCAGCCGTTGAACATTGAACCGCAGGGCGCCACCCCTCTCATCATGTCTCACTTAGGTTCCCGCAAGTCATCAGTCTCATCCGGGCGCCATGCCTAGAGATGGAAAGCATGATGCCAGCGTGCAGTACAGAATCCTACTCGAGCACAAAATAGCTATGATTCTGCAAAAAGCCGTTTGAAAAAGGGCGTTTGGCGGCCTATTTTTCCTGCGGTTCCAGAAATCAAGCCCCCCCACCCATTGTAGGGGGCCCCCATCCTATGGTCGCGCGCGCGTGAGATGCGAGCTTATATCATTGGCTGACCCATTACCGCTTTTCTAACAAATTTTTAATTTTCGCTTGCACTGATTTATTTTATCCGTTATAATATGCCTTGAGTTACACCGGTGCAAGGCTGGTCTTGCAGGCGATTTGCGGCGTTTCAGGTATGTCTGGTGCGTGAGCAATGGAGGTGAAACATGCGTATAATGCGTTTCACGTTGATTGAGTTGTTGGTCGTGATTGCGATTATCGCGATTTTGGCGTCGATGTTGTTGCCGGCGCTGAGCAAGGCGCGGGAGAAGGCGCGGCAGATTTCCTGCGTCAACAATCTGAAGACGCTGGCCATGCTCGGCCATTTTTACGAGGCCGAGAACGAGGATTTTATTTTTCCGCAGGAGATGTATCATCGCTCGTTGAGCGGCGGCAATAGGGTGCGCTGGTACGAGTGGATTCACTATGATCGCGCCCTGAATGAGGGTTGCAAAATGCTGCCATGGATGGCGGGGAAGACGTTCCTGGCGCCGTTTTACTCTTCTCTCAACTGCCCTTCGCACGTCCCGAATGAGTTAGCACTGTACCATAACCAGCCGGTGTTCGTCAGCTATGGCTATAACCGCTATATCAACAACCGTCCGGACGGCGGCAAGCAGCCGGTGGACAAGCCGTCAGTGGGCACCAATCTTGGCCACCTGGCGCGTGCGAAGAATCCCAGCATTATTTCAACGTTTGCCGATAACTGGCGGTACTACTACAATGGCATGATCAGCAGTATCCTGTATAATAAGGAGTTGGATGACCCGATCAGAGCTTCGGTGCGCGGCAACGCGGCGCATCCGGGCGGACGCAACAATGCGTATCTGGACGGCCATGTCGGCACGGTCAACAAAGTCACAGTGTTCACCTCCTCGGGCCGGGAAAATGTCTGGGATGCTGAGGGGTCAGCCCAGCTGAGCGATCGGTGATGTCGCCGAGGCCGGCGCCAAAGAAACGCTCTTTGACTAGAGGGCGTCCGAAAAAGCCTTGGCCAGTTTTTTCCGCACAGACTGACTTTCACTAGGCTATTTCGCCTTAAAACAACGTAGCAACAGCAAAAAACTGCGAGTTTTTCCTGACGGCAGAAGGGGCGTAGCATACCAATTTTCTATGAAACCCAAAAATATCGCTTTGATATATTGAACCGCCAATAACGCCAAGAGCGCCAAGAAAAAGGAAAACGAATCTTGGCGCTCTTGGCGTTATTGGCGGTTAATTTATTTCAAACAAGAAATTGGCTGATAGTAGGTTAGTACTACTATCCGCCAGAATCTTGTTTTTTGTGAAAGATTTCCAGAAAAACCAATCTTCAAGTCATTGGTATACAATCCGTAACAACAAATCTGCGCAAAGTGCCGACGACATGTTTTCAGCGCTAATTGTAGCACCTCTACGAGGTGCCAGTTTTGGGGTATGCCTTTCCCCAGGCTAAAGCCTGGGGTTAAGCATGGTTAAGCGCCTATGGCGCAAAGGAATGCGACTATAAGCATGATGCA
>JAAZKI010000420.1 GCA_012799905.1 Lentisphaerota bacterium
ATTTTGCGAAAGTGATTGCCCATCAGACTAAGGAACCATATTACCGTGACATGATTGCAACCGCCAGAGAGAGAGGTCTCGACCTGAAAGAACATACAACTTTTCTGACGATACTCTGGGAACGCTTTAAAGATACAGCGCTTCATAATGCACTGCGAAAAATTCCCGGGCTTCGGCCTGTTATCCGAAAACTGAAAAGATTATAAACTGGAACCAACTTACAGTCGTACTAGAGGATGACTGTGCATTGCTCGATAAATTTTCGTACTACTGTCAGCCTGAATTTTGTCTTTTGTGAAAGGTTTTCTCCAAATCAGTGCTTACGTGTCTCCCTTTCAGACTCCAAATTTATAATCTATCCCCGCCCAGGGCGGTGCTCACCTCCGGCGTTGCTTGCCCTGGGCTTTTATTCTTTGTCCCTTGTTCCCCCTCCCGGTCATGTAATATAGAAGCGGCATGGCAATAAAAAATAACAAATTGAAAGTCCTGCTGGGCGGCATTCCACTGGGTTGCAACAACATTGGAGATGAAGCTATTCTAGCTGGAGTAGTGCACATCTTCCGTGAACTGTTTCCGGATGTGGAAATTACCGTCTGCACAGCAAGCTCTGAAACAGCAGATTTGCTCCACATCCAGTGCGCTCCCCTTTATGGTTTTGACTCGGCTCTCAGTCTGTCCGATTTTGTACGTCTGGCCGCAGAACATGATTTATTTTGCTGGTGCGGTGCAACCGGCCTTTCCGATTATCCCAAGGTCGGATTGAAGCTTTTGGAATATGCGCAGAAAAAAATCCCCACATTTGTCTGGGGAGTCGGTATGGATGAACAATTCAATCCCGCCCATTTTCGGATTTCTGGCAAGAAGAAAAAACTGCTGCAACTGGCCGGCTTCCTGTCTTGCAACACTATTGACTTTGTCTCCATGGGTGAACAATGGCTTATAAAAAGAATTTACGCCGCCATCCGGAATATCCTTCCAAGTTGTCGACTGGTCGTCATGCGTGATCAGGAAAGTCTTGAATGTTTGAAAAAAAGTGGTTTTTGCAATGCGATTTATGCGGCTGACAGTGCTATTTATCAGGAAACTGCGAAGGATTCGCCAATTCATAAAATACCGGGGCTTGTTAAAATCGGCTTTTGCATTTCTGAACAGCGTAAGATTACCAATGAGCAATCTTTAATTGATTTATGGCGTCGTTTGCAAAACAGAGGATATCATCTTGTTTTCATCCCCATGAATCCAATTACAGACCGTGCGCTTATGCAGCGCCTGTCCACAACCCTTGATCAACAAAAAATCGAATGGGTCAATAGTACGCTGCCGGCAGAAGTGCAGGCAGCCGCCCAGTGTTGTGATGTGATCGTCAGCAGCCGCCTGCATCTCTTGATCCTGGCTGCAAATGTCCGCACCCCGTTGGTTGGAATCGCAAGAGGCTCCAAGGTCAGTAATTTTTTGAAAAATTTCGACTTGACACCTGCCGGAAATGTCGATCAATGTGATTTTGCAAAAATTGAATCAGAAATCGAACGTTTTCAAAGCGGCGGTGACATCATATTTAAAAATCGGGCAGAGGAGGCATATGACGAGATGCGGCAAAGACTCGATTTTGCCAAGAATGTTCTGAAAACGGAAATACTGCGCATTGCCTCGGAAGGCAATCCAAAATATTCGCGATGATGCAGCCCCCACTGTTTTGATGTTTTTCTATTTCCGGCGCAGCTGGCGATGGCGCAGTGAGTTATGCAGGTGATGCTGTCCTTGTATTCTTTGGCGACATGTTTGAAACCTTTGATTCTTTGAATATGGTAAAACTAGCAGGTCGTCATCCTGAGAGCCAGCATGTTAAATGTAGATGGTTAACATATTGCAAGATCGGGAAGAACCTTTTTCCCGCATTTTTACACCTGAAAGGAGCCTTATGAACGACACAATCATCATTCGCAATGGCACGGTCCATGATGCCATCAATCCCAAAGCGACAGTGAAGGATATCCTGATAAGCAATGGCAAGATATCCCGCATCGGCAAAAAACTGAGTGCGCCTTCCGGTGCGTCTGTGATTGATGCCAGTGGGCTGCAAGTCTGGCCGGGCCTGGTGGAGGCTCACTGTCATATTGGGATGTCGCCGTTTGGGACACGTGATCTCAGTGATTACAATGAGTATACCGACGCAGTCACCCCTCAGCTTGAAGCCATCGACGGCATTGA
>JAAZKI010000006.1 GCA_012799905.1 Lentisphaerota bacterium
CCACCCCATCTTCTGACAAACGTCAAAACCTCCTGGTCCACGACCGCCACTCCGGCGTCATGGTCCAGGAGCGCGTCCTTGGCAATCGGTTGTTGAGATTGGCCTACGCCAGTCCCCTCAAGCCGCTGCTGGCGTGGCCGCTGTTCAAAACCGCGCTCTGTTCGCGCCTGCTCGGATGGTATGCCAACACCGCGCGCTCGCGCCGAAAAATCGCCTCGACGGTAGAGCAGCTCGGCATTGACTTGGACGAATGTGTCATCCCGCCAAATGGCTTTGCCTCCTTCAACGACTTCTTCAGTCGACGGCTAAAGCCCGGCCAACGCCCCTTTGCTGCGGGCGAGACGCTCCTGTGCTCGCCAGCTGACTGCCGACTGACCGTCTGGCAAAAACTCAAGGGCGACGCCTGCATTCCAGTCAAGGGCGCCCATTTCGCGGTTGCGGAACTGCTAGGAGCCCAGGGTGCTGACCTGGCCGAATCGTTTTCCTACGGCTCGCTCTGCGTCTGCCGACTCTGCCCAGCTGACTACCACCGCTACCACTACCCGGCTGACGGCAAGGAAGTCCGCCGCTGGCGCCTCGGCGACCGATGGCATTCGGTCAACCCGCTCGCCCTAGTCCGGAACATCCAGGTGTTCACCACCAATATCCGGGAAGTGACTATTTTCGACCTGGATGCCTTTGGCCCTGCCGCCTTCATCGAAGTCGGCGCCTTTGGCGTCGCTGCCATCACTCAGACTCACACAGCGCCAACTTTCCGCAAAGGCGACGAAAAGGGATTCTTCTCCTTTGGCGGCTCGACCATCATCATGATATTTCAACCGGGCAGCATCCAGTTTGACCGTGATCTCGTCGAACTCAGCAGCCAAGGCATTGAGACGCTGGTCAAGGCCGGCGATCCCATCGCCACTGCCAAAACGCCTTAGCCAATGCCCAGCCTGCCCGCTGAAAAACAGGCCTGATATGCGTTGCCAGGCTTCAGCCTGGGATAAGCAAAACCCCAAGCGTTGTGCCCCGCGGGGGCACACGACCAATGCCCGACGATAAAAGGCGGCGCTGGCCACTTCGGGTCAGCGCCGCCTTTTCTCATGATTGCCTCATTGCTTCTTCTTGAGCAGGATGCTCTTGAAGATAATCTCGGAATCTTCGGCCGCGCCCATAATCGCGCGCACCTCCTTCAATTTCTGGCCTCGACGGTCACCGCCAACCCTGAGCGTGTAAGTGACCTCCTGCCAGGCGTCCTTGGCCTCAAGGTAAGCCCGCGGCCCACCAATCTGAACCAGTTCAGGGCCACCGTCTTTGGTGTAAAAATTGAAGACACCGAAATAGGCTGAGCCCTTGCCCTTGTAAATCGCCTTGACAAGATAGACGTCGCCCTTTTCGACCGGAATGCCGATCTTGCTGCGAACCCACCTCTTGTTATTGGGGCCAGCCTTGACTCGGACGCAAAGCTGTCCGTCCTCGGTCACCATATCCTTCGCTGACAGCTCCCAGTTCTCCGGTGCGCCAGACGCATCAAGTTGTTTGAATTCACCATTGATCTCCACATCCGCACCACGAAATGGCTGTGTGACCCAGCCAACCTGGTCTTCAAACGCAGCCCGAATGCCTTCGACCAAGCGTCGCGAATTGGGATGGACGGCCTTGGCCGCCGCTCGCGTCAGGGCTGCCCGGCAGGCTTCGGTCGTGCCTGGGTCAACGACTGACAGCTTCCACATCATGGTGGGGTCGTCGTTCCAGCGGCTACGAGTGCTGATCTGGCGCCAGCCGTCCTCAACTGTCTGGTAGAATTCTCCCATATCGTCTGCGGCTGGGCCAAAGGCACGACGCCGGAAATCGGCTCGCAATTCCGTGTAATCGACATCCAGGTCCCACATGCCGCGGGTCATAACCCAGAAATAATACGCGTTCAAGTCCCACACGTGGGTGCCATTGCCCCAGCGCGGGTCCTTGTGCCAGTTCCGCGAAATCTCGGCATAGTTGCGCTCCAGGCCATGCTGGTTCATAAATCGCAACTCACTCAGCATCGCATAATCGGCCGGACGCGGAAATTCCTTAGTCAGGCCGTAGTAATCGCGATTGATCAGGCCCTTAGTCATGGCTGCCCAGCCCATGAACATGTCGTAGGTGGCCTGATTAACCGGATCCTGCAAGGGATAACGCGCATCTTTGTAAATGAAGGCCAGCAGCACCCGGATATTCGGCTCAATCGCGCAAATCGGCGGCTCCTGCGTGAAAAAGTATGCGTATGTACGAATCTCTTTGTCCGGATACCGTTCTGCCACAAACTTAGCGACTTGGTTCAAAAACAGGAAGTACTGGGTTGAGCGGAACTTGTTCTTGTCCTCAATCGTCACGGTCTTGCCGTCGATTGTGATGGGCTGCAAGCACTTCTCGCATTCGCACAAAGTGTAGTTATCCTCAATGTGAATATTGACCGTGGTGTGCTCAAGATTAGCCTGGATAAAGGCGTCGACCTCTTTGATGAACGCCGCTGTCATGTCCGGATTAGTGAAGCACAGCTGCGTGCGCGGGCGGTTGACCCGCTCGCCATTGATGTAGGGATAGAAGTCAGGATGGTCGGCGTAGTACTTCTCTGGCTTCAGGAACAGCCCAGTGAGATTATGCCCGCCGCCGCAGGCTCGGAAATACCCGGCCTTGTCCAAAAGCTCCTTAGGCGCAGAGCCGTGATTGTTGCCATTGCGCAAGCTCCACAACTCCAGATCCATCGATGATGTGTTGAACTGCCAGCCGCGCAGCGACAGCTTCGGAACGTCAACATAATCAGTCTGGGTCAGCGTCAAATCAGGGTTCTTGGTGAAAATCGTGCCGTATTCTGGACTGGCATGCGCCCAGATAATGTCGGTGTTTTTGGAAAGCATCCGGAAGACGCCATTCAACACGCCCTTGGCCTTAGTGCCGAATACATACAAATGACCGTCTTTTTCCCGAGCCGCATAGCCGTCTTTGGCACCGATTTGAGCCAGGTCTTCAGCAAAGCCGTCAGGATTGACCGCCAGGATGATTTTAGGCTGCGGCGACGCCAAATCATGGCGAATCGGCAACTCTGCCCCGGTCAGCTCCCGCAGCCAGGCCTGCAACTCCTCAGCTGCAAACAGCAAAGGCCCTTCACCTTCCGCCGACACTACAATCTCTGCCAACGGAGTACCTTGCCGCGCCACCGGAAACACCGCTGACACCGGCAACGACAGCAACGACAACGACACCAGTAACACCATTCCTGCACGTTTCATCATGATTCCTTTCTTTTGGTCAACTTGACTCTTCAGGGTTTATAAAAATCCGAATACGTATTCATCCATCGCCAACGCCCGCAAGTGACGACAAGCAATAGGGCGTCAATGCTTCATCTCTCTCAAACTAGTTACAAACTTAGAGGTGGCCTCAGCTATTTCACATTCCCAAGCAGTCCAAACAGTCCATCCCGCATTTTCAAGCTGCTTAACAGCCTCCTTGTCACGTTCCACATTACGGCGAAACTTCCTCTCCCAATAATCTTTATTAAAAGCTGGCGTTGTCGCATGCTTGCAACCAATATGCCTATGCCAAAAACACCCGTTTACAAAAATAACGATTCGATATTTCGAAAGAACGATATCCGGTTTTCCAGGCAGCTTCGCCTGGTGCAAGCGATAACGGAATCCTGCCTTGAAAAGCGCCTTGCGGACATAGAGTTCAGGCGCTGTATCCGTTGCCCTGACACGTCGCATAACACGGCTTCGGGTGGCCTTGTCATAACAATCCATGTCAACTCCGTTCCAACAAAAATAAGCGACCGACTGACTCGGCGCCATGACGCAGCGCTTGCGCTTATTTACCCAGATGAATCTTCAGGGATGGGTCAGTCTCGCATTCTTCAATGATCTTATTGTAGGCGTCCACGAGCATCTGGGCAGTGGCCTTGCGCCCAGTGACGGCAAATTTCCCCAGCTCATAAATGTTTCCGGCAAGAAACTGCTCCACATCAAACATCTCCAGCCGCTCTGCAATGCCTTGCGCCTCGGCCAACGCTTCGGCGACAACAATCTTGCTGAAAGTCGTGATGACAATCGGCTTCATCGAATGATCAAGATTGCGGCGGCATTTTCGAATCAACCCCTCTGATGGCGCAGTGGTGACATGAATCGCCACATCTTCAAAAACAAAATCTCCTTCTCGCCCAGAAGATTCATAGGAAACAGACGCGCCATGCATGGCCAAAGTCTCAGGCAAAATTAAAGACAACTTGGCGCCCACCAGATGCTGGAGGACGGTTCCGACAATCGTGGCGCCTGATGCGGCCACTTGTCGCTTTTCCGCCTGCGCAAGCAAATCTCGTATTGCGGTGCGCATGGACTGGGCAGCATCTATTCGAAAAACCATGGGCTTGCCCGCGAAAAACGCACGCACCCGATCAACCCACCATGCTTCGACTTGCTGCAATTGCTCCTGCGTATAGTTCTTCGCATTTAAAAACTTAACGTAACGCTGCATATTGCCGACGCTGCCGCGGCTGGTACGGCCGCCTTCTTCGGCGAGAACGCGTTCAATGCCATAATCTTTAAGGATATTTTGAACGGAGGACTTCCCCAGCAATTTCACTTGGCCATGGTTCTCCGTCAACAAAGCTTCCGGAGACAACGGCAAACCGTTGTTCACTGCCTGGCGGGTGACGACCAGCGCAACGCAAAGAGCGCCTTTGCCTGTCATGTTATGGGTTTTGGCGAAGGAAGAAAGTTGTTCCTGCAACATCTGGCAATTCCTTTTCCCTGGCTGGCCGTTGTTCTGCTTGAGCGGCTATCGGCGCAAGCAATTTCTCCGCAAGAAATCGGGCTACGGGAACGGCAACCGCGTCGCCCATGGCTTTATAGCCATCGTTGTAAGACCCCGGCAGCTTGTAGTCTTCCGGTGCACCCATGAGCCTTGCTGTTTCGCGCACCGTAAGAAGACGTGTTTTTATGATGCCATCCTCTGCAATGACAAGTACTTGACGACTGCTGCCGCCTTCCGGGGTTCGGAGGCACCCAGCCAGCCCGTCGAAACGGAGTTCAAGAACCTGCCGCCTATTCCTCGTGCGTTTATAGGCGGGAA
>JAAZKI010000226.1 GCA_012799905.1 Lentisphaerota bacterium
ACTTTAACATTGGCAACCTCGTTGGTGAGTGGAATTATAATGTTGGTAGCATATATAATATACTGCAAGCCAACGGGTTGTCAAGTTTTTTGACTCTTTTTTGGGGTGTTACTTCACGGAATCAGATGATAGTAGTACAGAAGAACTGAATGTGCTTCACAGAAATTGTAAAATATCAAATATACGCTAACTTTTATGTAGAGTGTATATCTCTTTTTTAGCCCTGGTCAGTCCAGGCGTCCCAACAAAGTTGACGTCGGCGCATGTCCTTGCAGAAGTGATAGTGCCGCGTAGAGAAGCTTAACATAATCAATTCGGTATGGTAGCAGTCATAATATGCAGAGAGGAGAGGCAAAATGAGTAGTCGATTCCGTTTTTCCGGTGTTTGTTTCTTGGTGTTGGTTATGTTGGGCGGTCGTCTGGCGCAGGCTCAGACGACGTTGGATGAGGCCTTGAATGTGCCTGGGGGGGACGCTGGAGTTCACCTCCTCCAGTGTGCAAGACCCGTCTTACCCGTGGAGCGTGGTGACGGGGCCGGAGGCAATGCATGATGGCGCGGCCGCCGCCCGTTCCGGCGCCACCGGTTACTATTATTCATCCGGCACTTATACCCGCAGTTTGTTGAGCACCACCTTGACGGAGCCCGGGGTGCTGACTTTCTGGGTGAAAAAAGCCGGGCAAGGCCAGCTTGACCTCCACATCAACGGCGATTATCGGCAAACCATTGAATACAGCGGAAACGCGGGCGGAGAATGGCGTTTCCACCAGGTGAAACTTCCGCTGACCGAGCCGACCACGGTGCAGTGGTGCTTTGTAAACACGCAGCAAGGCAGTGAATCCGGTCAAACCGAGCATTATTTCCTGCTTGACGAAGTGTGTTGGCATCCTGCTGACGAGCGGGGGTATGTGTTTCTGCTCAATGAAGACGGCGAGAGCTATGCGGTTGCGGCATATTTTGGCGACGCTACCGAGGTGAATGTCCCGGCGACGTATGCGGAAAAGCCGGTCACTGTCATTGGCGCAAACGCCTTTGCTGGCAATGGAAACATCACGACCGTGGTTCTGCCGGAAGGGCTGCTGCGCATTGACGAGGGAGCATTTTCATTCAACGCCAATCCGTATCGCGCTATTGTGGACGAATTTCCATCCAGCGCCCTGTCTTCAGTGACCCTGCCCTCGACGCTGCAATACATCGGGGCGAATGCGTTTTGCGGTTGTCAGAATTTGAAGCAGGTGACCTTGCCAGCAGGTTTGACTGAGCTTGGCGAGTCAGCCTTTGAACGCACTGGCCTGGAGCAGATCGCGTTTCCGCCGAGACTGGCGGTCATCCCCTGGGCGGCCTTTCAGTCCTGCCTGTCGCTGCGTTCGGTCGTCATTCCCGCGAGCGTCCAGAAAATCGGCGCCCATGCATTCAGCGGGTGCGGCCTGACCAGCATCGTGTTCGCCGACCGCAGTGGGGCGGATATTGCCCTGGGCGAAGGGTGCTTTGCAAGCAATCCCTGCCTGCGTGAATGCATTCTCCCCGAGGGCATTACAGCTCTGCCGGCAAACATGCTGGCCGGGGATTGGAGGAACGCCAGCATCGACCTTCCGGCTATCCGCATCCCCGCCAGCGTGACATCCGTGGGCAACCAGGCTTTTGACTGCTGCAATAACGTGACTATCTTCTTCATGGAGACGCCGCCAGCGGTTGGAGAAGCGGGGATGACCGGCGTGCCGCACCTTCTTGACAACGCCTGGGTCGTCTATCAAGACGAGCACCAGGCAGCCTGGGCGGGCGCTCTGGACGACGAAGGCCGGTTCCACGGCTATCAGACCGAATCCCTCACTGGCGAGCCGCTCTCAACGCCAGAGGTTGTCACGGAGACAGATAAGCCTACATTTCTCGACAGCGTCGTGGTGACGTTCGCGCTGCAAGCGCCTTTGCCGGGCGACAAATTGCTGGTCGAGCGTTCAGAAGATAACGGCGCAACCTTCGTTCAGACGATTTTGACGCCTGGCGAAAACAACGGCGATTTTACCGCGGTCGATGGCGCTGCGCAATGGACGTGCAGCTTGACTGCGAGCGCTGCTTTCCGCGCCCACGCCATCCGTCCTGCCGCTGGCACGCGTGGCGTTCCCGGCTATAGCCGCTGCTCCGGCACGGCGACTAAGAGCTATCTGCGCTGGAACGAGTATGCCGACGCGCTTGATAATCATACCCTGGAATTCGCCTTGGAAGACCCGCAATACTGGAGTGTCAGCACCGACCAGTTCAAGGTCGGCGACAGTTCAGTGCTGGTCGACCTTGGCCGCCCGGAGGACAACCCACCCTGGATGACGAAGCTGATGACCCAGGTCACCGGCCCTGGCGTGCTCTCGTGCTGGATTTATCCGGAACGGGAAAGCATCGCTGTCTACTTTGGCGAAATCGATCCGACCGGCGCAGGCTTCAATGGCTTCAAGGAAGACAGCCCCATTCCGTGGCAGCATCTCCCTTCCTATTTTGACTCTCCGCAGACTTGGGTCAGGTGTACGGTTGCCATCCCGGAGGGCGATTTCCAGGTCGGCTGGGCCTTCGGGGGCTGGTCTGATGGCGGGGCGGCGTATATTGACCAGATTCAGTTTATGCAGCTGGAGGGTAATTTCGGCTATGTCGTCAATCCGGGCGGCACCAGCGTTACGGTCATGGCTTTCATCGACAACCGTGAGCCGTGGGAGGACCCAATCCCGGTGGACTTGGCAATCCCCGATGAGCTGGGGGGGGCTGCCCGTCACCGGCATCGGCGATTATGCCTTTGCCGGTCTGGAGCTTGCGTCCCTGTCCATCCCGCCTTCAATCACGGACATCGGGAACTACGCCTTCAGCGACTGCTCCGGGCTCGACGAAATTGTCATTCCGGCGACCGTGACGACGCTGGGCGAGGGCGCGTTTGCCGGTTATGACGATTTGCGCCATGTCGTGTTCCAGGGGCCGCAGCCCGCTGGCAACGGTGATTTGGGCGACCAGGCCTTTATCCTCTTTACCCAGGGACAGCAAGGATGGGTCGATGGCGGCACCTACCGCGGTCTGGTGACAGTCACCATCAGCGGCGAGCGGGTTGAGCCGCCGACTTTCAGCCGCGGCGATATGCCGGCACCGGCACCGGCGCTCATGTACTTCAACCAGGCTTTCCAACTCACCATGGACGCCGATGACGGCCAGGACCTGGCCATCCGCTATGCCGTAGGCGGTGCCATACCGACGGCCGGCAATCCCGGCCTGCTGTACCAGGACATTCCCATCGAACTTGATGACGCCACTGGCGACATCACAGTCAGCGCCCGCGTCTTCCGCGGAGCGGCACCCTGCAGCGGCGTCACTCGCGTCACTTTCCGCAACGCCAAGGAACTCAGCGAAATACTGGATTGCTTTGACGCGATCTTCGTGCTCCGCGACCCGGCCAGATGGCAAATCGTCGAGGAAGCCGGTGGCAACCGCTGCCTGCAAGCCGGGCCATACCCGGAACAAGCTGAGCAACAGGCGCATCTTGACGTCTATATCCATTACCCGGAAAATGAATTGCCGGATAAGCTTAGTTTCCAATGGCGCCTGGTCTCAACCAAGGCCAATCCCGGGAGCTTTGACGCCGGCGAATGGAAATTCTGGCTGGAAAAGCATAACACCTGGTCGAATTACGGACATCGGGCAGAATGGCAAACTTCGAACTTTAATGTGACCACCGGCGGCTGGCTGTCCGGCACGCTTTGGTTTGGCGACTCCTGGGCAAGCCAGCCCGGCATCAGCCATCTGAAGCTGGACCGCTTTATCGCCAAGGCCCCCAGGGCCGTGCCTAAAGTGACGATCGATC
>JAAZKI010000460.1 GCA_012799905.1 Lentisphaerota bacterium
AGGGGCGAGGGGCGAGGGGCGAGGGGCGAGAGTCTGAATGATGAATGATGAATGATGAAGACGCATTTGTCATTCATAATTCATAATTCATAATTCGTTAGAGGCGAGCGGCGAGAGTCTGAATGCTGAATGTTGAATGCTGAGATGCATTTCATAATTCATAATTCGTTAGCGGCGAGAGGCGAGAGGCAGCCCGAAAGCTGGCCTACGTACGGCAGCCACTGTCCACTAAAGTCCACTGCTGTCCACGTCCACTCTCCACTAATGTCCACTTCCGTCCACAGTCCATCGTCTACTGACGTCCATTAACGTCCACTCAAGTCCATTGTCCACTGTCCACTAAAGCGCTTTCCCCTGGGCGCCTGCCTCCGCAGCTTGCCGGAGCTCCGAGTATCAATGAGTGCCACTGCCCCAGCGTCAAAATAAAAAATTTAAAATCTGTTGACATGCAGAAATTGTGCACTAGGTTATTTCCTAAATCGATTTAGCATTGACTTTACCGCTATTGAGAAACCCCGTTTTTTGCTCCGCCAGCCACGCCATTTTGCTTTTCATTTACCCATAAATGAAAGTTCAACTATCGCCAAATTAGGAGCCACCATGAAAAAGCGTTCAGACTTCACCCTCATTGAGTTGTTGGTTGTCATCGCCATCATCGCCATTTTGGCTGCCATGCTTCTGCCTGCGTTGTCGAAAGCCCGTGAAAAAGCCCATGGTATTTCCTGCGTCAACAATTTCAAGCAGATTGGCTATGCCATGGTTCAATATCAGTGCGACAATGAAGACTATGCCTTTGGCGGGTATGTTTATGGGAAATATTATTACCAATTATCGCTGGACCCTTATCTTGTCAGCGGTGGCTATCATCCCTACTGGAACAGCATTTCCGCGCCGGTCTGGGTCTGCCGCTCCAACCATCCCCACCGTGCAGGCGCATTGCTTTCACGCGGTTATGTTGATGGCGCCAACTGCGGCACAGTGTTTAACACCAGCCTGACGATGACAGATACTGCCAGCGGCATAAAATATGGCATGAAAACGACCACAATCAAGCGTCCCACGCTTTCCACGCTGGTGGCCATGACTGAGGTCGCCAAGGCCGATAAAGAAGCCGCCCTAAATGCGATCAGCATTTATTACAGCCGCTACGGCTTCGCTTCCTATTCTTATGCCAAGCATGGCAATGGCAGCAACTTTCTGAAACTTGACGGCAGCGTGGCCTGGAAATCAGACAATTCAGCCTACCGCGAAACCAAAAATGACCAACGCGCCGCTCATGCCTGGGTGCCAAACTACCCGACTTGGTATACACACTATGATGTTGATTGATCTTTTTTTTGACAACCATAACACTAAATAAGGGCTTAGACATGTTGCGACGCATTCTTTTTCTCTCTGTCCTGCCATTTGTCACCCACGCCGTTACCCCGTTGCCAGCCGAGTTTTCCGGCAATTACTGCAATTCTTTCAAAGCTGCCTTCAAGGAGCTTTTCACTGAAACGGGCTCATATCCCAACTTCACCTTGCCGGCTGAAGGCACGAAAATCCTGGTCTGGTCCCACTTGGGGCAAAAGCACGAACCGCAATCAGCCGAAGACATGCAAGCCTTGCTCAAATTTGTCCAGGATGGCGGCATATTTTTCCTTTGCTCAGCTGCGCCTACCCAGGCTTTTCATGGAAAGAATATCTATGACTTAAGCCCGGCCGTTGATTTGCTGGGCGCCAAAAGCTATGTGTATAGCAACCCCAAATCCGAGCTGCTCGGCGTAGCCCAGGAATTATTCACGCCGGAGAGCAACCCGTACGCCGCCATGGAGCACAATAATCCCGGCTTAGGTGGTTTAACCAACATGGTGGTTCTCATGGGCACGGACAAGACCGCCAAGCTGGGCGTCAACCGCATTGGTTCAGGCGCGGTGGTTTACACCTCCAGCGCCCCGGCAGCCAAGCCCGAGTATGCCGACGCCCTCAGAAAGCTGCTGATCAGCCTCATGCAGCCTAATGAGCTGCAACGTCTTTTTCCCTTGCCGACGAGCAATCAAGCCGTCACCGTCGACGGCCAAGTCCTGCATCTGGCGCTGGCATCAGACAGCAAGAAATCGCCGCTGGACAACCTGCTGCCGCAGCTGCTGGGGGCAGACAACTTCCACCCCATCATTGGCGAACCCAGCCTGCTGATACACGTAGGCCAGACGGCATACGTCAACAGCCTGGGGCTGGACTTCGACTCCCTGCATCCATACGGCTACTACATCGTCATGCGGGATGGCAGGAATCTCGTCCTGGCCGGAAAAAGAGACGCTGGCACCAACTACGCCGTCATTGACTTTCTCAAGCGCTACCTGGGCTACAGACGCTTTCTCGGCACTCCGGAACTGAATGAAATTATTCCCAAGCAGTCAAGGCTCGTGCTTCCCGCCAAGCTGGAAATCCGCGAAGAGCCCTCTATCCATTCCTATACCCTGGCCTGGGCCGGCGGCGCGGCGGTTTTCGGGCGCAATTCCCGCTTGACCTGCCAGGCTACCCATGCCTTGAGCAGCTTGGTGCCGCCAGCCAAATATGGCGAATCGCATCCTGAGTACTTCCCCATGATCAACGGCGAGCGCGTCAAAGTCGTTGATGGCAAGATCGCCGGCCCGTGGAATCCCTGTTTAAGCAATCCAGACCTGCCCAAGCTCGTAGCAGAATATGCGGACGAATACTTCGGCAAGCGTCCAGACAACCTGGGCCTGCCCATGGGAGTCAATGACGGCGGCGGCGATTGCCAGTGCCCAAGCTGCAAGGCTGAACTGGAGAAGACCGGCAATCAATACGCCAAGTTCTATAACATGGCAGCTGGCGTATTGGCGGAAAAATATCCGGACAAGCTGATCAGCTTCATTGCTTACAGCGCTGCGGCCACCCAGGCGCCTAAAGGCGTCACTATGGCGCCCAACATACTGGTGGAAATCACCGGCATTGGCAAAGCGGGCGCCTACAACCTGTTCCCGGCCTGGCGCGATAGCGGCATCAAGCACTTCGGACTCTACGATTATATCTATACTTTTGGCAGCGGCTATGTCACGCCGAGATATTATCCCCGAGCCATGGCGAGTGCCTGGAGAGAAGCGAAAAAAGAATACAACTTGCAGACGATGTGGATGGAACTCTATCCAGCCACCGGAGTTTTTGACGCGCCCAGACAATATGTGCTTGACGAAATTGCCTGGAATATGGACGCCGATGTCGAGGCGCTCCTGGATGACTACTTCAGCTGCATGTACCAGGAGGCCGCCCAGCCAGTCAAACGCTTCTTTGACCTGCACGAACAGGTCTATCTGCGCAAAAAGAATTGGAAAATACCGATGAGCGACAGGCAAAAATTCGCTCAGATGAATGAATATACTTGGGACGACCTGCAAAAACTGGAGCAGGAATTGGAAACTGCCAGCAAAATCACGTTGCAGGAACTGCCTAAGAAACGGCTTGAGGTCTTAAAGAAGCTTTGGCGTTTTTCCAGTTTGCGCATTCAGGGCAATATCCTGGCTCGCGACCTGGAGGCAATGCAGAACATCGATTCCAAGGCGACAGCGGAAAAGCTGGTTGGTCTTATTAAGCGAGGCTATCAAAATATCGCTGATTCCGAGGCTTATACCATGAGCGAGGAAGAGGAAAAGCTGATTTTCATTGACCCGGAAAAGCGCGGCCTGGAGCAACTGAAAAACTTCTCCTATCTCTTGCCGTTGCCCAATTTCGAGAATTATAGCGAGCCGGCTCTGGCGCGGCTTAGCGCATATCTCTTGCAAAGCGGGCAGGATTTGGCGGCTTTCTACCGGCAGCATGCCTCCGGCAGTTCGGATGAAAGAACCCGCGCCGCCCTGCTGACGCAAGTCTATATGCATCAACATCAGCTTGAGAACTTAGTGCGCAATCCCTCTTTTGAGGACAGCGCTGATTCCGGCCATGTCAAGCCCTTGATGAGCGATCATATCAACCTTCAAGGCGTGCCCGGCTGGTCTTCCTGGACTTTCCCCAGTTCAGTAACCAAGTTCTTCCTGAATTCCGAAACTGCGCACACCGGCAAGTATTCTTGCGCCATCGGCGAACGGCAAATCGGCGGTTCAATTATCTCATACGTCGGGCTGCAACCGAATTGCCGCTATCGTCTGACGTTCTGGGTGCGGCGCAACCGGGGCGACGAAGGCTTTGGCATGGGCTCAGCCAGCGTGCGCATGCAGGGCAAAAGAGGCTGGCTGGATAACGGCAGCGCCATATCGGTTGCCTATCCGCCGGAATGCGAAAACCAATGGGTCAAATGCAGCACGATTTTCACCGCGCCAAATGAACCGGCGACCGCCCTGATCCTGCTCCAAGCTACCAAGCAAGCGCCAGGCGCATGGACTGCTTTTGACGATGTCAGCCTGGAAAAAGTCTATGACCCGGAACACGGGAGATAATGGTGAAACGATTGAATATTATTGCTCCAGACAACCTGGGAGATTTGCCGCAAACCGCCCTGGCAATCAAAACCGCAGAAGAACTGCTGGACAAAAATCAGCAGCTCATGCCCGAATTAAGCGTAAGCCTGATATTCCGCGATGAGCAATCAGACGGCAATTTTGAAATCAGCCTGAAGGACAAGAAGTTAAGCATCACTGGCAATGACGAAGGCCTGCGCTGCGGACTCTATACGCTGCTTGGCAAATTGGGCTTCCATTGGTTCAACCCGGCTGAAGACATCATCGGGCCGAATCGGCCTTTTGCTGGCGACTTAAGTGCATTGGCAGGCCGACATCAGCCGGACTTCGTTTACCGGGGCTTGCATGTTTGCGCCGGAAAACATCATTACGATGACCGAGTAGGCCGCTGGATGAGCTTCAATCGCATGAACCGAAAGCTTACCCACCTGCCCGAGGACGATATCATCGGAACGCGCCTGAAGGAATTAGGACTCAGGCCGGACACGACCGTGCACGCCTATGACCTCCTGATCCCGGACGAAAAGTATTTCGCAACGCATCCGGAGTATTTCTCCTTAGTCGGCGGCAAGCGCATCAAGCAAAACGACGGCGGTCAGCTCTGTCTTTCGAATCAACAGATGCGAGCAGCATTTACCGAGGAGCTGCTCGCAAAAATCCGCTCCAAGCCGCACTTGGGAGTTTTTGGCTTTTGCCCCAACGACGGCTATGGCCACTGCGAATGTGAACAATGCCGGGCGCTGGATTCTCCGGAGGACCGGAAGAAGGATCAGATCAACAAGCGCCTGGCTGATTTTGTCCAGGATATCTGCGCCCGCGTCGCTCAGGCTGCTCCCGGGGTGATGCTCGGCCATTATTCCTACAGCAACTTCAGCAATTTCCTCGATTATCTGCCGGAGCCGCCCAAGAATCTGCTGATATCCTGCACCATGTTTCATTGCTACAGCCATTCGGTCTTTGATGCGGATTGCCCGGTCAATCCTGAACACGCCCAGCGTTTGCAAAAAATATTGGCAAAGATCGACCGCGTCTATATTTACGACTACTATGCGTATAACTGGAGCCGTCTGCCGGCGCCATACTGGCAGGCTATCATCGACGACTTCAAGCGCTATAAGCAGCTTGGCGTGGAAGGCTGGATGTCGGAATGCTCCGGCGCTGACCACCCAATGTGGCAGACGCAATGGTGCAACTACTACCTGGCCGCCAAAATGCTCTGGAACTCCGAACGTGATTTGGACTCCTTCCTGACGCAGCTCTGCGCCGCAAGGTATCCCGATCAATCCGGCAAAGCTGCCGCAGCCATGCACAAGTATTTTTCCGCACTGCAAAAATCCGTACTGCGCAAGGATGTCTGTCTTGACAAGAAGCCTGCGACCTTCAAGGACTTTTTCACTCCGGCCATACAGGCGGAAGCTGCTGCGGCCTTGGAAGCAGCCGGCCATTCTCCCCTGGTCGAGGCGGAGCGCGCCATATTTGACTTCCAGCGCCAGAATTACGCTGAACGCGAAAAGTATATTTCGCCAAAAGCCATCCAGCCCGGCGCGGTCGACGGCAAGGCGCAACCGATTTATTTGGTGGACCGCTCCAGCCAGCTGCCAAATCTTGCTAATGATACCCAGGTGTGGATTGATGTCAAAGCCGGAAAAATCCTCTTCCGCATGCTCATGCACGAACAACAGATGGACAAGCTCAAAATTAACCGCAAAAGTCCATATTCCGGCGACAGCATAGAGCTATTCCTGGACGATGGCAACAACCCGGATTTGTGCTATCACTATATCTTCGCGCCTGACGCCAGCATGGTCGCCAGTGAATGTGAAGGCACCCGCTGGAATTGGGCCTGGCAGCACCAGGGCAAAGTCGAAGCAAAAAAGCATGCGCAAGCCTGGGAGCTGCTGGTCGAAATACCCTTGAGCGACATCAATGCCAGTCAGAACTTCGGCTTCACCATCATTCGAAATCGCTATACTGAAGGCTATCAGGTCTATGGCGCGCCGGCCGGCGGAGCCTACTTCAAGCCGCAAGATTATATTAAGTGCAGCGCAAGCCCGGACTGACCACCCGGAAAAATGGAAGGCAGAGAAAGGTTTCCCAATGGATACATTTGATCTATCGCCAAACCATCTTCGCAATCAGGTTGACCAGGCCTGGGACTATGTCTGGAAACGATTTTATCTGCCTTCGACAAATCTGATTTATGACTACATAACCAGTTACGAAGAAGGGCATTATCTGGACAAGCTGCCCACGCCTGAAGAGATTAAACGCCAGTATCCCAATCCCTGCGGCTGGGGAACCGGCATGGAGGATTCATCCATCAACGGCGGCGCCATGCTGTCCTTGGTCTGCGACCGTTTTGCCGTAACCGGCGAAAAGGAGATGTACGCGGCTGCACAAAAAATCTATTCCGGGCTTTATGACTGTGCCACCATTCACGGCATGCCTGGCTTTGTTGCGCGCAGCCTTTGCCCGGCCGATGGAAAATCAGCCTATAACAACAGCTCACGCGATCAGTTCACGCATTTTGTGCATGGTTTCTGGAAGCTCTGGACTTCTCCGCTGGCAGACTCAAAAATGAAACGCGGCATTGAGGATTGCCTGGCAGCAGTGGCGCACTTTGTGGAAAAATCAGTGACGCCGGAGAACCAATATCGCCTGCTGATGCTGAATGGCACGCCTGCCCCGGAGGTCTGCGCAATGTGGGACCTGAATAATATCGACCCTCACGAAGCAGCCCGCCTGCCCATGTTTTATGCCGCTGCCTTTGCAGTGACCGGAGAAAGTCATTTCCAGAAACAGTGCATGAAATACTACAAGCCAGCAGCAGAGGCATCCTGTCAGCTTTGGACAATGCCATACTCAAGCTATCCATTGCTGCAAATGGCCTGTTCTCTGGAATTGCTGCTGACCGTATTTCCGCAATATGATGAGTGTAATGCACTGTGCCGCAGGGCATTATCAGACGCGGCCGAGAGGGCTCAATTCAATACCCTGCTGGCAGCAAGACACTTCCTCTCATTACCCAAGGAACAACCGGTGTTTCAGGATTGGCGTCAATGCCCAACGCACAAATCCCGGGTGGCCGGCTATATCGTTCCCAAGCATGAAAACTTTAGCAACCAAGCGGCGCGTGAAGCTGGCGAGGCCGCCCTGGTGCAACTGATGGCCCCAGACTTTCATTTCAGCGAACTGCAACGAAAACTGCTGAAAACAGCAATAGCACGATGCGACTTCAAATACTCCCCTGCTGCATACGCCCCAATCTATTTGCAGGCAGCCTACTGGCAAATGTTGCGCAAAGCCATGTTTTAATCCTGGCCGCATCGAAGGCTGCTCCGGCTGACCTGTTTGCTCCCAATGACCTGCAAGTTGCAGACGGTGGGGCAGTAAGCGGTAACCGATTACCTTCCAAAGCAATGGAGCACCGATTGATACGAGGGGCGAGCGGCGAGCTTGGACTACGCTGCCTGCCATGTCCACCGCGGCAAAAACGCTAAAAGCGTGAAACATACGGCAAGCTAAAGCTTGTTATTCTACGATTGGCACGTGGGTACATTTTCCCTGAATGAAGTACTCGGCAAAACCACATCAGGAGAGCTAAAATGGAATCTCTGAAAAAGTTATCCATCATTGCGCTGAGCTGTGTTTTTGGCGCTGGCCTTTGTCTGGCTGATGAGCTGATCATAGCGCCTCAAAGCGGCGTGGAATTAAAAATACCGGAAGCCATTCGGGGCGCTGCTGCTCTCTTGCACGTACGCGCCAGGCTGCAATTACCGGAAGGCGCCGAGGCTTGGGGCGGCTACTTCCTGGGCATGCGCCTCAATGGCGAAGAACTGAAGGAGCCAATCAACACACCGCCTTACCTTATTGATCTTTGTCGTTTGCCAGCGGAAAAAACCCCGCTCTATTCGGCTGAACAACAGCGTTGGTTTGTACGGGCAGACAGTGATTACATTGCCTTTAACGCCCAGGAACCGGGCGCACTTTACCGACGCGAAGCCTTTTTAGGCAATGCTAATTCCCTAAAAGAAGTGAGCAACTATCAAAATGCCTATTATGACAAAGTCTTTCTCTTGTCAGCCAAACAAGCAGACGGCGCTTTGACTTTGCATAATTATGCGCAACGCTATCCCATGCATTTGCACATTGATTTCACGCCTACTAAAGGCAAAAACTGCCTGTTTTTTGCTCCAAAACCCGGGCGGGTAGTCAAACGCAATTCTTTCCCGAGTCCCGACGAACTTAGCGGCAATTTGCAGTGGCAGGCCGCGCCTGGCGAGCGTCTGGCAATCTTATTGGCAGCCAAGACCCTCGAAAATGAAGAAAATTTTGTGTATGAAATGGGCGCTTGGACGAATGAAAACGGCAATAGCCTAGCCGCAGAATGTTTCGACATACGTATTTTGAGCTACAAGGAAGCCGAAGCCTCGAAAATCCCATCGGAATACTTGTGTTATCCTTCATTTGAAGACACCGCCAGGCAACAGCCTGATAGATTGATTGTAAGCAAGCAATGGCATATCCCAGCTAAACAATGCAGCCTAATGTGGATCATCGCAAAAATCCCCGAAGAGACTATCCCGGGCAAGTATCAAAGCATCCTGAAATTCAACGACTCTGTAAGCTTGCCCATGCAGCTTGAGATTCTGCCATTGAAGCTATTGCAAAGCGAACATATCTATGGGCTTTGGACTAATTCCTTGCCCGGAAATAATGCGGAAGCAAGAGACAGGCAATGCCAAGACCTGCGCGAACACGGCATCAATACCTTCTTCCTGGACCCCTGGAC
>JAAZKI010000476.1 GCA_012799905.1 Lentisphaerota bacterium
CGTGAAAGCCCTTGCCGGAAGGGCATTTCCAAAGTACGGCGGAGAACTCCGACCGCTTCTTGATGCCCCTCTAAGCCACGGCAGAGAGTGAAACTTTATCTTTTTCCCAAACACCGGAAGAACCAAAAAGTAGAGACTTATCGCTAAAAGCACTAAGAGCGCCAAGGGCACCAAGAAAAAGGAAAAAGGATCTTGGCGCACTACTTGGCGCTCTTGGCGTCTTGGCGGTTCAATCTGAAGTTAGAACTACTTACAGCCCGACGTCGTCGCAATTATTTCCCGGTCCAGGCCAGCAGCATCTTGTGCACGGCTGCGGCAGAGTCTGCTTGCAGGAGCTTTTCCAGCTTGCCTTTGGCAGTGATGAACCCGGCCAAATGCGTCAGCAACGGCAAATGCGCGGCCGGCGCTGCGGCTGGAATTGCAATCAGGAAAAAGACCCTGCCCTTTTCGTCCGCATCCGGGTCAAACGGAAAGCCCGGCTCTGGCGCCACGCCGACGGTGATCGCCAAGCGTTGCACAGTCGCGGAGGAAGCGTGCGGGAATACAGTTCCGCCGTTCATCTGCGTCGACATTTCGGCTTCGCGGCGTTCGACCGCATCCAAAAAAACGTCGATATCGTCAATAGCTCCTTCTTCTGCCAGGGGCTCTGACAACAGCCGCAGCAATTCCCGGCGACTGATATTGAGAGGCAATCCGAACAGCACATGTTCTTTTGGCAGCAGCACTTTCAAATCCATAGCCTTACCTTCTGTTTCACATCCAAGCGCAGTCATGACAATACGAACCGTCGTCCGGCTCGTTAGTTACAGCTGATGGAACCGTTTTCGCCTTTCTGGCGGCCAGGGGCGTTTTCACCCCTCGTCGCTGAGCAGCAAGAAACGTCCGCAGTTTGGGCAAATCCACTCTGATTCCCCTTTGCGCATGCGATTCAGCATCCCGAGGGAGATCGACATCCGACAATTCTGGCAGATGCCGCCGAATTCATGCACCACCGCAATGCCGGAGCGCCGCAGCCCGTCAAACCGGTGCAGCCATTGCTCCTCCACCTGCTCTCGCAGGCTCCGCTGGGTGTCATCCAGCTGGGTCATCTTGTCTTGCTGGTCGTGCCGACGCAAAATCCGCGCTTCTTCTCTGATCAGCTCAAGTTCCTGCAACCGGAGCAAAAGTTTTACCGTATCTCTCATGTCTCTCCTGCCGGCCACGTTGATGAAGTCATAATGACTCAAACCATATCACGCAATGTCTTGCTTTAATGTAATCCAACCTTGTTTTCTTGCAAACCAAGCATTTTATTTTCAGTTTTTACCTGCTTAGGAAAGCGTTCTTTGCATTAAAATAACTCGACTGGGCAAGGCGGTATGGAGTCCAGAAAACTCTTTCCGTATCGTTTTCGAACCACCCTGCTGTCCAGGATGACGACGATGCCGGTATCGTTGCGGGTTCGGATCAAGCGTCCAAATCCCTGGCGGAATTTCAGCACTGCTTCCGGGACTGAGTAATCGAAGAAGGCATTGCCGCCGTCGGCGGTGGTCTTTTCAATGCGTGCGGCTATCAGCGGATGGTCTGGCACTGCAAAAGGCAGCCTGGCGATGATGACATTGCACAAAGCGTCGCCAGGCACGTCAACGCCTGTCCAGAAGCTCGAGGTGCCGAAAATCACGGCGTTTGACGCTGCCTTGAATTCTTTCAGCATTTTGCTGGGGGGGAGGCCTCCTCCTTGTTCGAGGAGCGTCATGCCCTCCTCCTCAAAAAATGGCTGCAAGTCGCGAGCCAAGCGATGCATCATAGAATAGCTGGTGAACAGCACGAACGCGCGGCCGTGCGTCTGCCGCAGGAAACGTCGGATATGCTCTGCCGCCTGTTCGCAAAAAGCCTCCATTGCGCTTGGTTCTGGCATGGACTGGGCGATGTGCACCTTCACTTGGCGCTGATAATCAAACGGCGAATCCAAAATCAAGGAGCGGCTGTTAACTGCGCCAACTCGGCGTTGGAAATAGCCCATCTCGCCCCGCACTGCCAAGGTCGCGCTGGTGACCACTACCGGCGGCCGGTCGAACAGCAAATCTTGCAGCAACGGTGAGACATCCACCGGCACGACGTTAAATGAAATCTCGCCCTGGTCACGGCCAAAGCGCTCAAACCAGTAGACATGCCCTGGCTGAGACATGGCAAAAAACGTCTCCAAGATCAAATTCTGTTCGTTCAATTCAGCCTGCACGGCCTTTAATTCGGTTTTGTGTTCGGGGTCTTCTTCCGTGTCGATGATCTTGTCGAGTTCATTGACCACACGCGTCAGGCTCACGCCCAGATAATGGTCGATGTGATTGGGGCAGGTGTAGCGCAGCGGATTCTGGTTCTGCGGCTCCAGCCAAGACAGCAGCCGTTCGAAAAACAGGCCGGCTCGACGCCGACAGTCCTTCACTGCCACGCAGGCTGGCGCTGCTTCGTCGCCACTGAGCAACCCGGTCATGCGTTCTTCGTTGTAGAGCCGGTTGAGGGCTCGGCGCAATACAAACGTATCGGCGCGTTGTCCCAGGTGCATGGAAGCGCATTCCTCCAAGGTATGCCCTTCATCCAGGATCAAGGCTGAGAAGTCCGGCAGCAAGCCGCGGCCGTCATCCCCGGCGGCGCCAGGCTCCACCCCCAGCATTAAGGCGCGCGCCTCCATAGCCAGGGAGCTGAACAAAAAAGCATGATTGGCGACGACGATTTGGGCTTGGCGGATTTTCTGCCGGGCCTGGGTCACAAAGCAACGCCGGAAGTGGATGCATTTCTGGCCCAGGCAATTGACGCTTTCGCTGCAGATGGCGGCCCACAGCGTGGAGGGGACTGGTTCGGGCAGATCAGCCCGGTCGCCGGTCTCGGTTGTCTCAGCCCAGCGTTGCAGCGTGCTGATTTCCTCCTTGATGCTGCTGCCGGGAAGCAGGTCTTGGTCAAGGTCAAGCAGATGCGCGAATCGTCGCAGGCAGAGATAATTGCCGCGGCCTTTTGCGACCACGGCTTTCAGGTCAACGTTGAGCAAGCGGCTCAACAGCGGCACGTCATGGCCGAGAATCTGTTCCTGGAGATTGATCGTGTGCGTGCTGATCACCACTGGCTTGCCGCTGGCAATTACGTGGTAATAGGCTGGCACCAGGTAGGCGAAAGTCTTCCCGACTCCGGTCGGCGCCTCGACGCACAAATTCTCCTCCTGGTCCAGCGCCTCAGCCACGGCCACGGCCATAGCGACTTGCTGAGGGCGTGGCTCGTAGGCAAAGTCATTCTCAGTCCGCTCCGCCTGGCGGCACAATGACGACAAGTTGCCGAAGAAGTGTTCCGTCTGCCGAAGGCTCATCAACGCCCCTCCAGCAGACATTTGTCCGCCCTATTCGGTTCATCCTGCATGCGTCATCCCCTCTCCGGAAGCGGTTCGGACTACTCTTCCACCTTGATTTCCGGCAGGCGCAGCATGATATCGCCCTGTTCGCCGCCTTCAATCACGATTTTTGGCAGGGGATCATGTACATGGCCGGAACCTGTTTCCATGGGCGGCGCCAGGTCGAGGGCCTCCATGTCAAGCAGGGGTTTTTCCGTCGGCCCATAGACTTCACGATAGACTAAATTGACGACTTCCAGCAGGTCCTGGGGCGTAAAGAAAACCGGGGAGAATCCCAGCAGCTCAATGACTCGGTCTGGCCGTTTCGGGTCGCCAAACGCAAAACTCGTCCTATCATTGATGGAAATGGATTGTCCTTCGTAGTCTATGAGGACTTTCCGCTCCTCCTTGGGGAGTTTATCGGTGAGTTGATAGACAATATAGAATTCGCTCGGTTTAAGGTCGACGGCCTCATTCAGGATGCGGGTGACTTTTTCGTCCAGTCTCCTGCCTTCCGGGTGCGTGACCACGATTTTGACTTTGCCTTCGGGATTGCCTTCGGTTCGTTCGACCAGGGCGGCCGGATCGCCTTCAGGCGTGAGTTCCGGCGCTGTCAGCCAAGCCGGCTTTTCCGCAAATGGGAACACCTTGAAATGCCATGCAGCCAGCAACGCCAAGGCCGTCACTAGGACGACGGCTGGAAGACCGTACTTGAGCGTCATGCGGCGACGGCGCGCTTTTTCCAGCTCCCAGCACGCTTCCACTACGGCCACAGAACGCTTAATATCATCAGCGCTAGAGATTTCCTGAATAGCGCTGGCGCTCGCTGTTTCCTGGTCGAATAAGGTCTCGCTGGTTTTCGCCTGCTTCGATTCCGGCGCTGCCATGACTCTTCCCCTACTTTGCATCTGAACTTCATCTCTGCTTCCGACCTGGCCGCTGCAACACGTTTCAGGCCGACGCAACAATGTATCCCGATTGGCGCGGCAAGCAAATTCATTGCCGCAACTTTGCTGGCTAAAATGCCGTGACCAGCGTTGCCAGCGCCTCCAGCCATAGTCAACTCCTGAGTAATCGATCACCGATTGATATTCGAAGTTCCGGCGCACAGCGGTGTCTGAAAAGGGGCGAGGGGCGAGGGGCGAGAGTGAGCTTGGACTACGCTGTCCGCCATGTCTATCGCGTTCACCGACGCGGAGCGGCAGAAGCGCTGAAAACATGTTGCGGGGATGGCCGTTATCAACGGCTGACCGATTACACTCCCGAACGCTTTTTCTAGGACAACGCCTTGCAAATCAAAGTTATCGGCTTTATTTTCATTTTTTGCAAACCAAATTCTAACATTTCTTTCTCCTTCCGCGTCCGCCCCAGGCGTTATCACCTCTCCAACCCGAACATTATCTTATGAAACTGCCACTTCCCTTCTGCGCCGCCCTCCTCTTGTGTTCGACTGCCGCTCTCCGGGGAGACGGCCAGCTGACCGTCCTAGGCAGCACCGGCTTGCAGACCTGGGCTTCCTTCCCCCTGCAAATCCGCACCTTCACTGCTGAACAAGTGCAGCAGCCCCCGGAAAAATGGCTGCTGCGCCTCTGCGAAAGCATTGACAACTCCAACCTCGTCGTCATCGGCGACTTCTTTCCGGCCGCCGGCCTCCAGGCTGTGTTCAGCCATCCGGCCGCCTGCAAATCCCTGAGCGCCTTCTGGTCACGCGGCGGCACCCTATTCTGGGGACTCTTGTCGTGGGACATTATCGCCTCGTTTCCTGCTGTCATGACCGGCTTTTTCAAAGAGTATGAGATTCCCTATCCGAGCATCAACTTCTATCATGATCCTGGCAAAGGCAAGGAGATGAACCTGCGCGGCATCCCGGCGCCAGGCTATGACGGCCCTCTGCTGACGACCGCCGACCAGAAACCTATGACCCTGACAGCGATTCGTCATTTTGGACGCTTGCCGGCCAAGACCTTCAAGCCAATTGCGGTCGCCCAGGAAAACCAGGACTGGCCCTTAATTGTCATGGCTGAAGACATCCTTGGCAAAGGCCGCATCATCTGCAACTACTGCTACAACCTCAGTCGGGAGACCAACCATCCCTTCTATGCCAATCTCGTCACCCTCGCCTACGGCCCTCTTGCTCAACATTCCGCCAAAGAAACCCTCCGCCAGCGCCTCCAGCAGACGGCCGGCAAAGAAGCCCCAGCCGCCGCCAGCCTGGCGACAGCGCCCAAGATACCTGAGCACGTGCTTGACTTGCGTCAGCCCCAGACCGTGTCTCTGCGCAATTGGCGTGAAGCCAAGCCAGCGACCAAGCCGACTGAGGTCACGGTCACTCTGTCCAAAGAGACCCTCACCTGCAAATTCACCTGCTTTGACCAGGACATCGGCAACCTGGTCGCCAACACCACCAAGCGCGATGGCATGGTTTGGAACGACGATTGCATCGAAGTCAACATCGCCAGCAGCGCCAAGGCCGACGCGGACGTCATCAAAATCATTCTCAACCCCAGATGCGTGGGCTATGATTCCAAAAACGGCGCCGCTTCCTGGAATGGCGATTGGAAGGCGCAGGCCGCCATCGGCCCTGACCGTTGGACCGCCAGC
>JAAZKI010000188.1 GCA_012799905.1 Lentisphaerota bacterium
TGATGGCTTCACCGTGACCGGCAATGACGATGGCAACTACGCAATCAACTTTGCCGATGATGTGACGGCTTTTATCACACCTAAGTCGATGACGGTTGGCTTCACGGCGGAGGACAAGGTCTATGACGGCACTACCGTTGCGACGGTTCGTGACTTCGTCTTCCCCGGCATTGTCGACGGCGACGCCTTGGAGGTGACTGCCACGGCGCGCTTTGCTGAAAGCAAGGTCGGCGCCTGGGGCGTAACCATTGATGATGGCTTCACCATCACCGGCAATGACGATGGCAACTACGCAATCAACTTTGCCGACAATGTGACGGCTTCCATCACGCCTAAGACGATTGCAGTCGGCTTCTCGGCGGATGACAAGGAGTACGATGGCACCACCGTTGCGAAGGTGCGCGAGTTCGTCTTCGACGGCGTCATCGACGGCGACGCCCTGGCAATGGCAGCCGCAACGGCGCAATTCGCTGAAGCCAAGGTCGGCATGTGGTTCGTGACCATCGACGATGGCTTCACCGTGACCGGCAATGACGATGGCAACTACCAGTTCAGTTTCGCCGATGATGTCAAGGCTGAAATCCGGTATAATGTCCAGATTATCCCCATCGGTTGGAGCATGACGGTGATGAGCCTCCGCGATCTGACCGCCGATTCAGTTACTGCCTGGAAGGGCTTGGGCGTGATGGCGATCAAGGATTCGACCATGCAAATCCAGCGGGGATGTGAACCCGTCCACGGCGAATCCTACTGGGTCTTCAACCGTGACAACAAAGCGGTTGAACTGAAAGGCCAGAAGCGCTTTGATCAGCCGGCCTGGGAGCCGCCATTGGTTGACGGCGACTGGGTTATGACTGGGCCGCCGACAGAGGCTTATCTCGTGCCTGATGAAGGTGTGCAGGTCTGGACTTGGGATGGGGATAAACGCATCTTCATCTTGATCCCGCCAGGAGAGAATCTGCCGGCCGGCAGTGCGGCCTGGTTCTGGCAGTAAGAAAGCGGCACGGGCGGAAGCGGTACGGCTTCCGCCTGTGTCGTCTTGGGGAAAGATTTTCTTCCAATCAGCGCTTATATGTCACCCCTGGCGGGGCTTAAATTATTATACGCCTCACCCAGGGCTTCGCTACGCTCACCCTGGGCTTTTATGTTGCTGGCCCTTTGGGCCGCCAGTACGACACACATCAGCCGCCGTCCACGACGTCCACCCAGTCCACCACGTCCACAACAGCCGCGAAGCGGCAAAAGCCCGGAGGGCGACACATAGAAGCCCAGGGTAAGCCGGGCCGCCAGGCACGGCGCAGCCCTGGGTGAGATGGCATATATTTGGAGCCCTGTAAGGGTGACACATAAAATAGATTGTGGACGGAGAGTCCACCCTAAGCTTTTCGGATGAACCCTAATCAGCGCCTATTTTTGCTCATTTCAGCACGAAGGTCTTTTTGGCGGTATTTCCGGAGGCAAGGCAGCGTGCATTGATAGTCCATTTGCCGGGGACGTCGTTGGGAGCGAAGTTAAAGGTGATTTGCAGGCTTCCTTTGACAGCGGCGTAGTAGCCGCTGAATTCGGCTTTGCGTCCTTCCGGGTCGATGATATCGACAGCGATCGGGGTGATGGCATTGGGCGGGGCGTTTTTCTTGTTGCAGACCCAGACGAAGATATGGGCCTTGCCGCCACGAGATGGCTCATCCGGCTTGACTAGGGCGACAATCTTTTCAAGCTCGACATCGGTAATCATGTAGAGCTTGCCTTCACCAGGGGCGTATTCCTGTTCCAGGATGATCGATTCGCCTTTGGCGGCGCTGGCGACCAGTTTATGTTGAACCAGGTCATAGGCGTAGCCGCTGCGCGGCATGGTCACGGTCGCTAAGGTAGGCAGGCCCTGCTCCATGACCAGGCGGTGATGGCCGAGATAGGCGCCATAAGTCCGATAGTCGTTGATGGTGAACAAGTAGTCGGTCTTGCCGTAGCGGCGCAGGCGCGGGACAATGTCCTGGTTGCTGCTGAACACGGCGCGTTTGTAGAACGGCTCCAGCTGGGCGGACAAGTCAGCGGCCATTTTCTGCAGGGCTGCCTTGTCTTCATGCGGGGTGTTAGTTCGGCTGTAGGACGGCAGCAGGATGTCTGGCAGAATAGCCGGGCAGAGGAATTCGTCCCCCACGACGATGCCGCCGCGTTTCTGGAAGGAGGTGATTGCCTTGGCGACGGATTCAGTGAGCACATCGCAATAGGGCATGACCAGGACTTTGTAGTTTTTGAGATTGTCTCGGCGGATGGTTTCGTCATAGACGATAGCTGGCTGCAATCCGGCCCATTGCAGGATCAGGTGCATGTCCGCTTCCCAGGATCGGCTCCAGCCCGTGGTGCCGCGGCCAGCGAACATCTGGGAAGAGAAGCTTTCCAGGATGGCGATGTCGGCCTGCCGGTCAGGAATGGCCAGAAGCATGGGGCCGAGCGGCTGAACCACTTCGTGGACGAGTTTTTTCAGCGTCTGGGCGGTCTCGTAGTTGGTGCAGCGGTAACTGCCGTGGGTGGAGGGGAACAGGGAACCCCAGCCGTGATACATGATGCCGCGCACCGGCCGTGAAATCTTGCTCCACAGCGCTTCGCTCAGGTGGGTTGGGCTGATGGTGATGAATTTGGCGTCAGGGATGTCTTTTTCCCATTGGACGCGGTCTTCCTCTTTTTCCGGCAGGTTCGGGGCGGTGGCCGAGCGGTACCAGATGATCTGGGTCATTTTCATCACTTGCTGGCCGTGATGGCCGTCCGCCATCGCGAACATCTCGTCTGCCGCCTGGCCGATTTTGATCGGGTCTGGGTAAGAATACGTCCACTGGTTGATGACATCGACATCGCCTCCGCTGCCCCAGAGGGACGGTGCGCGGACGGCCGGGTCAAAGAAAGTCCAGAAGGGCTTGGATGTGCGAGGTTGCGGTTTGGCAGCGCCAATTGCGGAAGCCGGTTGCCATTTCAGGCCTCGATGCACCTGGGTGTGGAGCGGGTTCCAGCCGTCGCCGTCTTTCCAGAACCAGGTGTAGAATTTCAGGATTGGGTCATTGTCAGGAATGACTCGGCTGGGGGGAAAATTCGGCAGGGTGCTGTAGTGGACGCCGTTTTTATTGACGACGGCATCGGGAATTTTGCCGCTGAGGAATTCTTCGGCGGCCTTGACTTCGAATGGCGTGAACGACACCTGGGTGGAGTCGCGGACTTCAGTCTGAACCAGCGCCGAGATGAAATTGGGGAAATGCCCGTAAGTCTGGCGGATGCTGCTGCCGACGTTATACGCGAAGTTCTGGATGTCAGGATGGGCCACGGCAGCGTTTTCGACGGACAGTGGGTTGCCATTGCGGTCGAGACGCCGGTATTCGGGGAAGGCGTCAAGCTGCTTGGCAAACCATCGTCCTGGCGAGACGGAGATGATCAGATCGACGCCGGCGCGCATCATCTCGTTGATCAGCTTTTTTTCATTGATGACGCTGGCGTTGTTGCTCAGGTCAATGGGCTGCTTGGCTTCCCAGATGTCTTTGTACTGGCCGAAGTAGCGGAGGCTGTGGGTGAAGCCGATGTCATTGAGTCGTTCAAGGTCGCCATGTCCCCACATGATGACTGGCATCGCCGGTGATGGCCTGGCTACGATATCGAATGCGACCTCGGTTTCCAGGCTGCGGGTTTCTCCGTCCCAGAGGCAGGTCAGGTTGACTTTGGCGACGTAGGCGCCGGGGCGCAGGGTGGTGTCGATCAGCAGGGGCAACGTGGCGCGTTGTCCAGGCTGGACAGCGTGGAGGGAGAGGTTCTGGCTGAAGTTGTCAACGGTGGCGGTGCCTCTGATTTGGGTGACCGGCTTAGTAGTGCCGTTGTTGATGTTGAGGCGGATGGTTTGGTGGGGTTCCATGCGGTAGAACACGGTGCGTTCCGGGGTGAAGTTGAGGCGTACTTTGCCAGTTTGGAAAGCGACGACGCCGCGGGAGATGCGCACTTCGTCCAGGGCGCCAGGGAAAGCGTTGAAGTTGCTGCCAAAGCGGTCGCCGATAGAGACGCCGTTGCGGCCGTTGGCAATTGCCTTGCGGCCTGGGAAGGTTTTTTCCAGGAGCAGTTCGCCATCGCGGAAAAAGGCGACTTTGCCGTTGGCATCATAGGTGAAGGCCAGGTGATACCAGGTGTCGGCCGCGAAGGGCAAGTAGCTGCTTGAGGCCCAGACAGAGTCGGTGCCGAAGCCGAGGGTGACGACGAGCTGGTATTGGTCGGGTTCGCGTGAATTCTGCTGGAGATAGAAGCCATAGTCCCAATTAGCGTCCTCGCGGTCACTGGTATAGTGGAAGTATTTCTTGTCAATCAGGAAAACTTGTTTTTGCTTGAAGAAGTCAGGGGATGGCTTTGCCCACAGTTCGACGGTGAACGGCCCATCCGGCGAGAGGATATCGGCGTCAGCAGCGAGGGCGGAGCTGGACTTGAGTTGGTCGCCCTCGTGGTGCTGACAAAGCAGTCCGCCGCCGAATTTGCCGTCAGGAGTAGGGGCGGCAGAGCCCCTGATGGTCAGGTGGCAGCCGTTGCCAGAGCTGTCTTGCAGCTCTTCGTTTAGGTTGAAGTGCCAGAGGGCGATGGTGGTGTCGTCGGGCTCGTATTCCTTTTGCCAGGGAAGGTCGGTTTCCCAGACGGATGCCAACAGCGGCAGGGCAAAAGCCGTGGTCAATACGATCAGTAAACGGCGGAAAAAGTTTTGCATGACGACGTGCTCCATTGAGGTGACTTTGGGTTTTATATCTTTAAGGAAGCAATTGTGTTAGACAAAGACGCTGCGTGTTTTTGAGTGCCGAAACAGAAAAAATCGGAAATACATAAATTATAGCATCTGACAAGGGATTGCAAAGAAAGACCCGGATGAATTTTTAATAGAAGCTTGCAGATTTAAGATTGGACGTCGTGTGCATGCCTATGGCAGTTGGCGGGGTGTGGGATTGTTGTCATCCATGCATCAGAGCTGCGCGCCAGGCGAACACGACGACGGCAGCGGCGGCGCCGCCAAGGAAGAATTGCAGTGGTCGCGAGGCATAGGCATTTCGGCAGCCTGGTTGCAGGGCGCCGATGACGATGCCGGCGGCAAAGCCACAGGCGTGGCCAAGCAAGTCGGCGCCCGGCGCAGAACCGTAGATGCCGAAGATGGCGACGCCGGCCAGGATGGGCAGCCAAGGAACAAGGCGAATCAGGCGGCCAGACTGCTCTTTCTGGTTCCGTTGCCAGCCTTCCCAGGTGCGTATGGCGCAGAGGATGCCGAGGATGCCGAAGACCATGGTGGAGGCGCCTAGCGAACGGTAGCCTTCGTCGGCAAGGAAGGTAGCCATGGTATTGCCAGCGACGCCGGCCAGAAGCATGGCGAACAGGCCGGCGCCGACGCCGAGGTCTGAGGCGACCAGGGCGCCAAGGATAGCGCCCCAGGCGAGATTGCTGACCAGGTGGGCGGCATCGGCGTGCAGGGTAAGGGAGGTGATGGTGCGCCACCATTGGCCGCGGAAGAACAAGACGGCGTCGTTGCGACCGAGTTCCTGCCAGTGCCGTGCCCCGGTCGCTTCCACGACCTGGTGGAATTTGGCCAAGGCGGTTCCGGCCAGGATGATGGCAAAGAAGGCCGCATCAGTCACCAGGGGGCGGTCGTCCTTGTCGCTGGGCTGGGGGAGGTGCGGCCAATCGGTATTGACTTCTTCGTAGAGGGTTAGTTCGGTGAGGGCTTGACGGGCATGGGGGCGCAGCACTAAGATGATGCGGCGATTGTCTTCGTAGGCGACGCTATAGGGGATGCAGCGGCTGGCCAGGGCGGCAATCCAGGGCAGGAAGCGTCGGTCGTCAGGCACAAAGACGACTTCACGGCCATAGTCCAGACTTTCCTCAAGGTCGTCAGGCAAGACCGGCAAATCACCTGGCGCCGGCGATCGGATTGGTTCGACGGGTTGCGGTTGTTCCGAAGTGGGTGCGGTCATGACGATAATGCTTTGAAGAAAAGATGGAATGCGCTGTCAAGGGTGAATATACTGCCAAATGCGTCGTTCTTCTCCGATGAGTTTCTAATAAATCTCGTTTCCTCGGCAAAAATGTTTGTTTGCAATGCGCGCATGCCGGCGCAGGCGTTATGTTATTTTTACTGATTTTACTGAAGTTTAGTTAAATTAGTAAAAACATATCTGCAATAGCGGTATTTTTTTTCAGCGGAGGCGGTCATGGCATTAGAATCTGGCGAAGCAAGGCGGGTGCTGGTCACGGGTGGGGCGGTTCGGATCGGCCAGGCGATCGTCCGTGCCTTTGCTGCGGCCGGTTATCGCGTCGTGATTCATTACCGTCGTTCAGAGGCGTCGGCGCAGGCGTTGTTGGCGGAATTAGGCGGCGTCCAGGCCGGGCATTGCGCTGTTCAGGCCGATTTGCTGGACCACGAGCAGGTGGCGGGGCTGCTGCCGGCAGTCGTTCGTTCCGGGGGGCCGGTCAGCGTTTTGGTCAACAACGCGTCGGTTTATTCCCGGCGTTCGTTGGCAGAAACGGATGCGCGTTTCCTGGCCGAAGCTTATGCCATCAATTTTACGGCGCCGTTTTTGCTGATGCGGTCGTTCGAGAAGGTCTGTCGCACTGGCGCGATCATCAACCTGCTGGACCAGCGCGTCGCTCAAGCAGATTTCCGCGCTGGCGCCTATGGTCTGGCCAAGAAGTCGCTGCGGGACGCCACTGAGGCCGCCGCCCTCGAATGGGCACCGCGCATCCGCGTCAATGGCGTCGCGCCGGGGCTGGTGCAGGCGCCACCTAAGGTAGCGCCCGAAAAAATGGCGGCGCTGATTCCAAACGTGCCGACCCAAGCAGCCGTCGCCCCGGACGACGTGGCCAAGGCGTGCGTCTTCCTGGCCGAAATGACCGCCATCACCGGGCAAACGCTTTTTCTTGATGGCGGACTCCATCTGCTCGGCCCGAATGCCGCCGGTGAAAAATAGCCCGAGTCGACTTGACATCCCCTAAAAGCCGGTTTTCGCAACAGCGCCGCGATTTCCAAACCGGAAACATGACGCCCGCAGAACTTTTTTCTGAGGCGGAAATTCAGGACTGTAAAAGGATTATGAAAAATGTTTAGAAAAAGTTAGTTTTTTTCTACAATTTTCCACAAATAGTGTTTGCTAAGCTGAAAAAGCCCATATATAGTGTCTATGTGTCCAAAAACATATAGGCACTTTTTTTGTCTTAAAGGTCTCAACGGCGTTTTAGAAGTGCGTCTGGTCTGCATGGATCAAGCTGTTAGGGTATTCCCAAAAGTTGGAAGTCGCACTCTTACA
>JAAZKI010000304.1 GCA_012799905.1 Lentisphaerota bacterium
GCCCCTCGCCCCTCGCCCCTCGCCCCGTGTCTCCGTCCAGTGCCGGCACTTTAGTGCCGGAATCTTGCATGTTTTTCCATTTGGCGCTATACTATGCAAAAGCGCTTCTTAAATACACCGCTCCGCGTCATCATCACCCCGAGAACAGGAGGATAGCCATGAAAAAATTATCACGTATCCTGTCATTCACCTTGATTGAATTGCTGGTCGTCATCGCCATCATCGCCATTTTGGCCTCTATGCTCTTGCCAGCCCTCTCCAAAGCCCGCGGCAAGGCCCGCGAAGCATCCTGTAAAAACAACCTCAAGCAGCTCGCCCTGATCGGTGCACTCTACACCGACGAAACCGAACCCGAGGGATACGTCTTCTCGGTGAATAACTACTATTCTTTCCGCAAAGACGGTAAAGCCGGCAACTGGCTGGAATGGCTGTACTTCAACGATGCCCTCGGCGGCTACAAGTCAAAACGCACCACATTCTCTGTCTGGACCGACAGAGAATACGACTACAAGTACTGCGACACTGTCATCTGCCCTGCTGACCCCGAACCATTCGCCAACTGGAATTGGACGGCCCTGCTGCTCTCCTATGGCTACAACGCCTACATCAGCTGCCGACCCGGCGCTAAAGGCCCGACCGGCGGAACCGCCCTGCGCAAACTCTCCCAGGCCCAGACGCCCTCCAATATCGCGACCTTCGCCGACAACTGGGGATACAGCAACGCCATGGGGCGGGAAAGCACCACCCAGCGTTACATGCTCACCTTCGGCGGCGTCCCCGGTTCCAACAACCGACCCTCGGTCAGAGCCTATGCCGCCCACGCCGGAGGCCGAAACACCGCCTATCTCGACTGCCACGTCGATACCGTCAACCGCATTCTTGTTCACACCGCCAGCTCATGCGAAAATGTCTGGGATGCTAAAGATGCAAGCCAGCTGAGCTACCGCTGACACACTACCAGCGCACAGCCCAATCAGCCACAACCCCAAAACAAAAATATCCGTGTCCATCTGTGTCCATCCGTGGTTAAAAAAAGCGGTGGGCGCGCCGCATAACAATATCCCTCTATGCTTCTTTTTTTCTTCGTCGCCATCTGCGGAATCAATATTTACAACTGGTGGAAATTGCGGGTTGCCTTTTTGCAGGGTTCGCCGTGGGGGAGCTTCCTCCTCTTGGTCGCCTTTCTCGCCTTGGCGCTGATGCCGGCCTGGCTGCGGGTGCTCTTCCGCAGCCATGTCCCTGACTGGCTTGAGCAGCTGGCCTGGATTTGGCTGGCATGGGCTTTCTGGCTCACCGTCGTTTTCCTCGCCCTCGAATTCTGGAATCTCATCGCCCTCTTCATCTGGAATTTCCGCGCCGGCCGCAACGACGTCGCCCTGGCTGAACTGCGCTCCTTTGCCTTGTCGCCCAAAGCGACCGTCGCCGTCGCCGTCATCGCTGTCTTTCTGGCCACGGTCTGGGGAATCGTCGAAGCCCAGTGCATCACCCTCAAACACTTGACCGTCACCACTGATAAACTCCCCCCCGGAACCGACGACTTCCGGATTCTTCTCATCTCCGACCTCCATATCGGCCCGGCTCTCAACCAGCGCCAATTGCGCCGGGTCATCAACCTCGCTGACGAAGCCAAGCCAGACCTGATCCTATCAGCTGGCGACCTCGTCGACGGAAAAGCCTCCCGTGAACGCGACTTGGCACGACAGCTGGCCGAAATAACGGCCCCGCACGGGAAAATCGCCTGCGTCGGCAACCACGACGTCTATACTGGCGTTGCTGCCGCCCGCGACCTGCATAACCTCGCCGGCTTCACCCTCCTCGAAGACACCGGCGTCTGGGCCACCGACTGGCTCTGGGTGGCCGCCCCTGTTGACCCGCACTACTACTACAGCGACCAGGCCGTCTCCAAACAACCGCCCCCCGCCGAAGCGCTGCTGCCGACCACCCCCGCCAACCCTTTCGCCATCCTCCTCAAGCACCGCCCCGCGCCAGAATCGAAAAACCAGGCCGTTTTTGACCTCCAGCTGTCAGGACATACTCACGGCGGCCAAATCTTCCCGTTCAATATCCTGGTCAATTGGCACCATTCCTGGAAATCCGGCCGCCTGCATCAACTGCCGGCCGGGACATTGTTCTACATTTCCCGCGGCACCGGCGTCTGGGGACCGCCATTCCGATTGTTCGCTCCGCCGGAAATGACGGTCATCACCCTGAAACGCCCCTGAACGCTACTCATTAACCTCCCAAAAAAAGCTCATCACCATGCGCATCCTCGTCGCCGGCGGCGCCGGATACATCGGCAGCTGCACCACTGAATACCTGCTCGACCACGGCCACCAGGTGACCGTCTTCGACGCGCTCATCAACGGTCATCGCGCCGCCGTTGACCAGCGCGCCGCTTTTATCCACGGCAACCTGAATGACGACGACGCCCTCGACCGAGCCTTCCAGCAAGCCCGCCCAGAAGGCATCATCCATTTCGCCGCCTTTATTGAAGTAGGCGAATCCATGCGCCAGCCCGGCAAGTACTTCTCCAACAACATCGCCGCTGGCATCCACCTGCTGGAAGCCGCTGTCCGTCACCAAGTCCGGAAAATCGTCTTCTCCAGCACAGCCGCTGTCTACGGCCTGCCTGAGCGCAACCCGATTCCCGACGATGCCCCGGTCGCTCCCATCAACCCCTACGGCGAATCCAAGCTGGCTTTTGAGCGCATCCTGCACTGGTACCACGCTATCCACGGCCTCCAGTATGCGGCTCTGCGCTATTTCAATGCTGCCGGAGCCACCGCACTCCACGGCGAAGACCACCATCCTGAATCGCATCTGATCCCCCTCGTCATCCAGGCCGCCATGGGCGTACGCCCGTCCGTATCCATCTTTGGCGAAGACTATGACACGCCAGACGGAACCTGCATCCGCGATTATGTCCATGTCAACGACCTGGCCCAGGCGCATTTGCTCGCCCTTGAATCAGACGAATCACGCGCTTTCAACCTCGGCTCCGGTCACGGCCACTCTGTCAAAGCCGTCATCGAAGCTGTCAAAGCAGTCACCAATCGACAATTCAACGTCATCAGCGCTCCCCGCCGCCCAGGAGACCCAGCCAGACTAGTGAGCGATTCAACCGACGCCAGAAACATCCTGGGCTGGAAACCGGCTTTTGACGATATCCATATTATGGTGGAATCAGCCTGGAAATGGAGACAACACCACCCAGACGGATACCCGAATTAGCGGCCAGCAGTAGCGGCGGCGCCAGCGAGCGCCAGCAGCCGGCCAGCGGCAGCAGTAGCAGTCGTCAGCCA
>JAAZKI010000283.1 GCA_012799905.1 Lentisphaerota bacterium
CGTATTTCCGCTGGTGGGGAAATATGACTAAAAATATGATCAGAGCATTTCAACAAACCGCCCCGGAAATCCCGATTTATGCCTATATGCATAAAAATCTCTGCTCCGAATTTGGACATCAACAAAAATATGCCGACAGTGAGGCCATAGACCCGGAAAGCCGGGCGCTAACTGCAAAATCTAAAATTTCCGGGCGCTATGTGCCTACTCCGAATAATTCATACGGGCGTGAATTAGCCAAAGTCTATCGCTACCTGGTTGATGACTTGGACGCGCATCTGTATATGGATGAAATCTGCTTGAGCGTTACCGAATGGGCGCCTTATAGCGAATGGGATCAACATACCGTGGAACTGAACCCGGAAACACATGAGGTGAAGCAGACCTTGAGCATCCCTAATCTGCTGACTAAGCCATGGCTAGAGGAAATGATCGCCTTCCTGAAAAGCCGGGATAAAAAACTCATGGCCAATGGGCCGCCGGCAACTCGCACATTGCTGAACCATCACTACCCGCATTTTGTTGAACATGGCATGGGGGAAGTCGGACTGATCAATGCGCATCTTGCCACCCCCCTGGGCTGGAGCTATGATCGCGGTCTCAAAGGCTTTGAGCATTTCCGCCATAATCTGGGTTTCGGCGCTTTGGTCATGACCTGGTCCGGGCCATGGACGCTGGATTGCTTCCCATTTACGCCTATTGAACTGCACTCAGGTTATATTATCGGCGAGGAACGCATCGTCAGCAATCGCTCCGGAATTTTCGGCTGGGGTGACGCCAGCGAGGCTGAAGTCAAGGTCTATGATGGACAGGGGCAATTGCTGGTTTCTCCGCCGGTCAAGCACTTGACTGACGATGGCATCAGCCGATATGAAATCCGCATGCCGAGTGACCATGTTGCTATTTTGCTTCGTAAAGCAAAATAAGCTTTTTTCATGATGCCGGAATGCTGCGGTTCATGTGTTCTTGCGAGGCGGACGTTCGCCACGCAACCCCGTCCACCAGGCTCTTCGGATTTTATCCGCCAGGCAGGTAGCCTCGGTACAGGGGAATCGCCAAAGGGTCGCTGTCATTATTTCTGACAACTCCGGAAGCAAATAACGCGGAAGCAGCAGGAAAAGTTGTGCGCTGGCTATTATAGTATTTCCTGGCGGACTCATGATACCCCCTCGGTGATTGACTGGCGCGTTTTGCCTGCGCGAGCGCGTTTGCATTCGCTGGCGCCAAGAAGACATCGCCACCAAGGGGAAAGGCAGCGCATAAGTGCTCATTTATTTGTGAGTCTGCTTAGTGTTTTTTTGCATATTCCGGCAGCGGATAGAAGTGTTCACAAGGAGAAATAGATGACGGAGAAATTGTCAAAGGCGACGTGGTTCAAAGGCCGCCGCGGTCCAGTTGTGCTGGTGATCATGGATGGCGTTGGTTTTGGAAAATATCCTGAGGGCGACGCTGTCGCCTCGGCAAAGAAGCCGACCCTGGATTGGCTGCTGGCGACGTGCCCAAATACGCGCCTGAAAGCGCACGGCCAGGCGGTCGGTCTGCCAAGCGATGCAGATATGGGCAATTCCGAAGTCGGACATAACGTCATCGGCTGTGGGCGCGTCTTTGACCAGGGCGCAAAACTGGTAAGCGCGTCAATCGCCAGCGGCAAGATGTTCGAAGGACAGGCTTGGAAAGACGTGTCCGGCAATGCAGTGGCCAAAAACAGCACGCTGCATTTTCTCGGCTTGTTCTCTGATGGTAATGTCCATTCGCATCTCGACCATCTGCGTGCCATGATCAAGCGCGCCGCCCAGGATGGCGTCAAAAAAATCCGCGTCCACATCTTGCTGGACGGACGCGATGTCGGCGAGACCTCGGCGCTGGAGTACGTTGATCCGTTTGAGGAATTCCTGGCGGGTGTCCGGGATGGCGGATGCGATGCACGGATAGCGTCGGGCGGCGGCCGGATGCACATCACCATGGACCGCTATGGCGCGAACTGGGGCATGGTGGAGCGCGGCTGGAAAACGCATGTCCATGGCGAAGGGCGTCAGTTCGCCAGCGCTCGTGAGGCGATTGTCACTTTGCGGAAAGAGACCAAGGCTATTGACCAGGACCTCGGCGCCTTTGTCATTGCCGAGCAAGGCAAGCCGGTCGGGACGATTGAGGATGGTGACAGCGTCGTCTTCTTTAATTTCCGCGGCGACCGCGCCTTGGAAATCACAGCAGCCTTTGAAGAGGACGATTTCACCAAGTTCGACCGCGGCCGGCGACCGCAGGTGGTCTATGCCGGCATGATGGAGTATGACGGCGATTTGAATGTGCCAAAGCGCTTCCTGACCAGCCCACCAGCGATTGACCGCATCAGCGGCGAATTCCTCTGCGCGATGGGCGTGCGGACGCTGGCCTGCTCGGAAACGCAGAAATACGGCCATGTGACTTATTTCTACAATGGCAACCGCTCCGGAAAAATAAATGCAGCCTTGGAAGACTATGTCGAAGTGCCCTCAGACATCGTACCCTTTGAACAGCGGCCGTGGATGAAGGGCGCGGAGATCACCGACGTGGTCGTGGAAGGCATTTTGAGCGGCAAGTACGACTTTATTCGCTGCAATTTCCCCAATGGCGACATGGTCGGCCATACCGGCGTCTACCAGGCGGCAGAGATCGGCATCGAATGTGTTGACCTCTGTTTGGGGCGCATTTGCCGAGCCGTGGAGAAAACCGGCGGCGTGCTCGTAGTCACTGCTGACCACGGCAATGCCGACGATATGTACGAGCACAAGAAAGACGGCAGCGTCGTCATTGAGGACGGCGTCAAGAAGGTCAAGACAGCGCATTCGCTGAACCCTGTGCCGTGCATCATCTATGACCCTGAGAGCCAGGGCGAATACAAGCAAGAGCTGCGTTCCGGCCTTGGCATCAGCGCCATCGCAGCAACCTGCATGAATCTGTTGGGCTATGAGGCGCCAGCAGACTATGACCCGGGCGTGCTGGAGCATTGAGAAGAGGATATATCCGGAAAATATTGAACCGCCAAGACGCCAAGGACGCCAAGGAGAGCACAAAGATTTTTTAGGGTATAGCCATGCAGCGGCAAAACGCTGAAAGCGCGAAATTAAGGCCGCCGCCGTCCACTACGTCCACCCCGTCCACCATGTCCACTGCCGCGAAGCTGCAAAAGTCCCAACGGGGCGTAACATACCAGCCCAGGGCAAGCGCAAGCGCCGCCCTGGGTAAAGCGGAATAAATTTGGATGGTTGTCGTGCTGCGTAACGTGATTTGATGGGCGAGCGGCTCGCGGCAAGGGCAGCCTCGTAGAGGTGGCACAAAAGTACTGATAGGAGGAAAATCTTTCCCAAAAGCAAGAAGTTGATCGATAGTAGTGCAGTCGCAGCGCAGTATAGACAATTTTTCCGATAGACTCTAACCAATATGGAGCTTAAAGAACTATGTCTACAGGCAATTTTCGGTCGCGTTCATATTGTTTTTTGCTTGTCCTGCTTTTGTTTTTCTTATGCGGCTGCGCCAATGGCCCGGCCAGAATGCATCTGAACGGCAAATTTCGCTATATAACTGTCGAGACTGTCCGGCAATGCTCCTGGGAGAAATGCCTCTATGGCGTGCCGGCCGCTGCTGTAACTGACGCAGGCATTTTTGCCGCTGACACGCTGCTGGTGCCTGTGGATGCGCTTTGGAAGATTTGCAGCTCTGTTCCACCTCCGTTCTGGGTGTTCTGGTTGCCCATCTATCCCTGGGGATGCATCGTGATGCCTTTTGCTTATGAGGAGGCGCCGGATGATAATGGTGCGATGTTATACCGTCGGTATTGGAGCCTCAGATATTTTGACAGCGTTAACGGCGACTTTCAGCTGTGCGATTTGAATGACCAGCTTGGCCGGAGCACCAGGATTCTTTGCAATAAGCAGTTGGTTGGTACAGTCTTTGGTCAGGTCGAGTGCCTGGCCTCAAGTCAGGGCCATGTGGCGGTTTTGACCAGCGAGCGCCAACTGTACTGGTGGAGCAGCGATGACACGGGCTGGAAGCCGCAGCATCATAACTATGCTTTAAGCAATGATGACCTGCTTGAGTATGGCAGAAAGAAATGGGCCACCCGTGAATACGAACGCGACGAGTGGCAGAAGTTGCAGAAATTGACGGAGCAAGCGCCGAAGGAATGTAACTTAGGTTATGGGCTGCAGTTCTGCAAAGGAAGTGAGTTGTATTATCATTTGGATTTAACCTATCAGGACGGCACAATTCATGCCTCGTGTTGCATTCTGCCAACCGACGAAAAACCGCGGGTCATCCACCTGAGCATATTATAAAATCATCCCGGGCGGCAGGCGAATAAACGTTTCCCTTTTCAGCATCAGGGTGTTGTCGCGAAAAGTACGCAACCCATCGCGTCGGTCGCGCACGTGCCCATTCCTCACAGCATATTGAACAGTTCGCGGATGGTTTTTTCGCGCGTTTCGATGCTTTTGGTCAACTGGAATTGCACCCTGGCGCGATGGAGATTCTGGCCTTCGTGGCGAGTCTTGAAGTAGACGTCTCCGGCCAGGTAGTCGGCGAAGAAGCGGAGGCCGAGTTCAAAGGCGATTAGCCGGGTGGCGTCGTAGAGATAATACCGGTCGGCATCAGTCAAGAATTTGCGAGCGTGGGACTTATAGCCTTTGAGAAGCGCTTCGCACAGGTCAGTGTCAAAGAAGATGTTGGCGAAGTCCCTGGTTTCCTCGCCGGCTGGATTGCAGCAGGAACGCAGACAATCGCCGATGTCGTAGTGGACCAGGCCGGGCTTGACCGTGTCAAGGTCAATGATGCTGGTGCCCTTGCCAGTCATATCGTCAATCATTATGTTCGCTGTTTTTGGATCTCCGTGAATGGCGCGGAGGTGAAGCTCTCCGCGCTCCTTGGCTTTTTCCAGTACAGAGCACCATTCGCGCCGCTGCTCAATGAATTTGAGGCAATTTTGGGCGACGCCAGAGCTGTTGAGGCGCGCTTTCCCGCAGGCCGTGTTCAGGGCGGCGTCGAGTTTTTCAAGGTACGATGGGGTGATGTGGAATCCTGGCAAGGTGTCATGCAGGACATCGCAGGGCATGTCGCTGAGCAAGCGATGGAATTGGCCGAGGACAGCGCCGATTTCATGGGCGTGCTCCGGACTTTGCACTTGCTCGTAGGAGTGAGCCGATGCGATCAGGGAGATGGCGCGCCAGCATTCGCCGTCGCTGTCAACGGCGTAATCCCTGCCGTCCTTGGCGGGAATGACGCGGGGGAGCTGCCAGATGCGGTCAGCGTCTTCTTGCTCGGCTTCCAGGTGGGCATGGACATGCGCCGTGACCAGACGCATGTTGTTCATTACTTTATCCGGCTGCGTGAACACACGGGTGTTGATGCGTTGCAAAATGAAACGCTCTTCGGAAAAAATGGTGCGGAAAGTGACTAAATAGGTGTCGTTGACATTGCCGGAGCCGGTGGCTTCGACGGTGACCAGGCGGCCGTCAACCTGAAAACGCTGCGCCATGAATGCTGATTTCATTAGTACGACCCTGAAGGTAAGGTTGGATAAAGACGAAAAGTCGAGTCAAATAATCTATGCATGCAAAGCGGTTTGGTCAAGCGTCTTTCCGAAAAGTTGCGCAGTATTGCGCGTGAATAGCCGGGCAGTTGCTGTTGCGGAAGTCGTGACAAAAGCAGGTTTGGAGTTTGCAAAACCATGTTTTGAGATTACTTTCAGCGATGACATGGTTGCTGCGGTCAGGACGTCCTGGCCGTGATTTGTTGAGGTTTTATGGCTAGTCAGGCCAAATGACTGTAAGGGAAGCACAAAGCAAGAAAGGAGCAATGCTCATGCGGTCAAAGTGTTTAGCGGTGGTATTCGGCGCCTTGCTGGCTATGCCGGCGCTTTTTGGGCAGGACATCGTTTTTGTCCGCGGCAAGTCGGACAACAGCGCTTCTCAGCGCGAATATGATCGATTTCTCAACACGTTTCGGAAACGATTGAATGTGCTCGGCGTCGCATCCAGGACGATAGCCGATGACGAGGTCGCTGCGAAGGGGCTGGGAACAGCTAAGATGGTGATTTTTGCGTACAATCCGCGCACCTCCGAAGCGACGCAGTCGGCGGTGGCGGCGTATGTCAACCAGGGTGGCAAGCTAGCACTGTTTTACAGCAGCGCGTCGAAATTGCTGCCGTTGTTAGGCATTGAATCAGTCGCCTATGTCGGGTCAAAGGAATTGCCGGGTTTGCGCGGAATTCGTTTTGACCGTGAGCTTTTACCTCAGGCGCCGGAACTGCTCGTGCAGGCTTCGCACAATATCCTGGAGCCGAAATTGAAGGCTGGGGGCGGCGGGCAGATTGTCGGGGAGTGGGTCGGTCGGGACGGCAAGGCGGTCAACCGCAGGGCGGCTGTTTTGCATCCGAATGGCTTTTACTTGTCGCATGTGTATCTGGATCAGGATTCGCGCAGCGGTGAGCGCTTCTTGCAGGCGATGCTGGGGCATTTTTTGCCGGAATTGTGGTTGACTTTGGCGACCCGCAAGATTGAGAGCATTGGCCAGATCGCCGGAATGGAATCTTTGCAGCAGTTGACGGCGCGGGTGCGGCGGTTTGATATGCCGGCGGCGAATGCTCATCTGGACCGGGCTCGGCGACTGCGGGACCAGGCTCAGTCAGCCTTGAATCAGCGTCAGTATGCCGCCTCAATCGATTGGGCGGAGCAGGCCGCTGCGGCCGCAGGAGAGGCCTTCCTGATGACTTGCCCGTCACGCTCGGGTGAATTGCGAGGCGCCTGGTTTCATACACCGTATGGCGTCGAAGACTGGGGGTGGGATAAATCTATCCGGATGCTGGCCGAAAATGGCTTTAATGCGATATTCCCCAATTTCTGCTGGGGGTATGTGGCTGATTATCCCAGCGATGTCTTGCCCATGCACCCTAATGTCGCCACTCGCGGCGACATGCTGCAAGAATGCCTGGAGGCGTGCCGCAAATACGGCGTCGAAATCCATGTTTGGAAGGTCAATTGGAATATGGGGTCGCGGACGCCTGAAGAGCTGCGCGAAAAGATGAGCGCGGCAGGGCGGACGCAAGTGACGCTCAAGGGCGAACCAACGCGATACCTGGCACCGCACCGGCAGGACAATTTCGAGTTGGAGCGGGACGCCATGTTGGAGCTGGTGCGGAACTACCCGATTGACGGCATTCATTTTGACTATATCCGTTATCCGGACAGCCAATGTGACTTCAGTCCGGGAGCGCGGGAGGCTTTTGAGGCTGTTTTAGGCCGTAAAGTAGAGGATTGGCCGAAAGACTGCGCTTGGGGCGGCAAGTTGAGGAAGGAGTACAATGCCTGGCGGCAGGGGAACATCTCGCGGCTGGTTGAGGCGGTGTATCATGGCGCCAAGGCGATTCGGGCTGACATCAAGGTTTCGGCGGCTGTGTTCAGCGACTGGGAGTCGGCCGAGGAATCCATCGCCCAGGCAGCCGGGACTTGGATCGACAACGGTTGGCTTGATTTTGTCTGCCCAATGAATTACACGACCGATTATGCGGCTCTGAAACGGCGGGTGGAGTACCAGGTGCAGCGCGTGAAAGGCCGGATTCCGCTTTACAGCGGGCTGGGAACATACCTGCATGATGGCCCAGTCATGACCGGCAGCCAGGTCGAATTGTCCCGGGCCTTGGGAGCGGACGGCGTGGTGTGCTTTGACTTGCGGCGCTCCCTGGTTGAAGAGATTCTCCCGGTTTTGGGCAAGAATGTGTTTGCCACGGCAGCAGGACCGGTTCTGCCGCATCATGTCGCAGTGCCGACTTTTGCGGCAACGCCCGGTCGGCCTGATTTAGAGCATGGCTATGTGGTGGGCGATACGTTGTCGATTCAAGTGACGCTGCCACCAGCGGTGGCAAGGTCGCGGGATTTGGAAGCGCGATTCAGTTGCGACGGCCGTCTGGTGGACATTGGAAAGGGTCTCAAGATGCGGCGGCGCGGCCGGATGTTGGAGTTTTCCGGGTTGGCTAGGGAGGCTGGGCGCTACCGCCTGGAATTGTCCTGCCCCGCTCAGGATTTTCTGGTGCGCAGTCCGGTTTACCGGGTGTATGACGAGGCGGAGGCAGCGGAATTGCGTTTGCGTTATGGTCCGCCCGTATTTTCTCGGAGAGGCGGTTTGCGGGTCGGCGTCTGGCAGGACGATGCGTATGGTGCGCCGCAGCTTTTGCAGGCTTTGCAGCAGACGAGCGGTGTTGATGCGCAGCCGCTGTTGAATTTGAAAGCGTCGTCCTTGGCGGCTTGCCAAGTCGTTGTTTTGCCGCAGCCTCGGCGTAACCTTGATTTGTTCAAGTCGGCGGAGACGGCGGCGGTTTTGAATGCATACGTCAAGCAGGGCGGTGGTTTGCTGGTGACACATGCCTTGGTCGGCATTCGCGGGCTGGTCAATTCTGTTCCTGAAGTCGTGGCCAGTGCGGACGAGAATGCTCTTCCAGGGTCAGAGTGGAAGGTGTCTGGCGGTCATGCAGTGACGGCCGGGATTGGCCGTCAAGTCCAGGTTTCGACGTTTGGGGACCGCATCAAGGTCACGCCTGCTCGGGGCGGCACGGTGGTTGCGATGACTGACCAGGGGGAGCCGATCATGGTTGTCGGCGCACACGGCCGCGGTCGCTATGCCGCCTGTGGGCTTGGCCTGGCGATAGGAAAGAATGACAAGGATAGCCCGTTGTCGCCAGCCGAGCTGATGCTGTTGCAGAATACAGTCAAATGGCTGGCGAAATAGGCGGGGCATGGGAGAAGCATTAGCCGCTAAGGACGCCAAGAGCTTCAGCTTGCCGTACGTGCGTAGTTCAAGCTTTAGCTTGCCGTATGAAAAATTGGTTATAATTCAATATCGCCCTTCTATCACCACATATTGCGCAACATTCGCTACTTATGGGATAGCTCAAGTTCTAATCCTAAGGGAATTTCGAAGGATGTGTAACAAACGTCCCATACGATTGTTCGAGGTCAGACAGTTTACTTTTGCGGCCTTCACAGCTCTGGGGTTGCTGGCTTGCTTGTCCTTGTCAGCCAACGACCGTCTTGGCGCTTCTCTGCGTTTGGAGGGCCGGATGGCTTTGCGTCGCGGCTTACAAACGCTTTTGGCTTGGCAAGGCGATGACGGTTCCTGGGCTGACGGCGATGCCGCCGCGACGGGGCAGGCGGTCATGGCGATCATGATGTCGGGCTTAGCTTCTGAATGGGCCGAATTGCAGACAGCGCAGCAGCGCGGCAATGCTTGGCTGGAAGCATGGTTGCGCATTGATTCGAAACAAGACGCAGCCGGCTGGGCACACAGTGCGTTAGTGGCGATAAGGCCCTTGCTGCGGCAAAGTGGCCCAGGTAGCAGGGACTGGTCAAAGCTGGTGGAAACGGCCTTGAAGCATATTTCCCTGGACCGGATGGAAGAATCTGATGCACCATGGATTCTTGAGGCCGCTGCCCTGAACGACCTGCCGTATGCTGAAGCTTTGCATCGCCCAGGCGCAGGTAGTCCGGCTTGCCGTTTGGCAACGGCTTGGCTGACAGGACGCCCAGAATCGGAGCAGGCGCTGTTACGGGCAGCCGTATGGGAGTCAAATTGGGAACAGGAAACACCGGCCAGCTGGTATTGGCTGGCGCGGTCTGGACGTATTTGCAAGAATTTCGCCCCTGGGGGCCAAGGCTCTTGGCGGGAACGCCTGATGGCCATTATGCTGAGCCGTCAGCGTGGCGATGGCGGCTGGGGAGAGGCGGAGGACAAACCTGCGAAGAGGGTTCTTGATAGCGCTCTGGCGCTGCAAGCCATGATCTTGTGCCTGGCGTAAGCAAGCTGAAGCTTGAACTATGTACGGCAGCCTAAAGGCTGCACTTTATACTGCAAACTAAAGTTTGAACTACATGCTCGTGCAAGCGAGGGGTGTATGGCAAGCTGAAGCTTGAGTTGCATGTTGGCAGGCTAAAGCCTGCGGGACATACAGCAAAC
>JAAZKI010000163.1 GCA_012799905.1 Lentisphaerota bacterium
AGCCGGACATTCGTCATGTTCTTGTTCTCATGGCCGTTGAACAGCGTCAACGTGCCTTCGAAAGCCTCTCTGGTCAAAGACACAGTCTGCGAAATCTTGATGGTCACCTGGGCGCAGACGGAGCTGGCGCCCCTGAGTTCGGTTTCCATGTCCTTGGTCACCTTAAGGTACAAATCCTCGACCGATGCATAGCCCATGCCCCTCGCTTCGTCCTCGCAACGGACCATTTCCCGGGACAGGTCGTAGAGGCGCTTCAGGCTAAGGTAGTCAGCCGGCTCCGCACCTTCCGGGTAGCCTGGGAAAGCATCCAGGCTGCAAGTCTCCCAGTAGGCCACGGATCGGTTCCAGCGCGCCACAAAGGCATCCAAGTCAGCCGGCTCGACGCCTTCCGGCAACACGGTCAGCAGTGTGGCCTTCTGCGCATCGCTCACTTGGGCGGCGATGCCGCCAGGCAGTCCCAAAAACATGAAGGCGTTGAAGAACGTTGTGGTGGCTTCCGGATCGGCATTGCCCCAGCAGGGCGCACCGTAGATTTCCTGGAAATACGCCACGTGCTGCTCCGCCAGATCAACGACAACCTGGAGCTTGGCTTGCGAGTCGACCAGCCATTGCGGCTTGTGGATATTCTCATCAGAGCGGACGCCAATATTGAGGGCGACGTCACAGGCGGTGACCAGGCCGAGCAAGCAAGAGGCTACAGTGCCGCCAGGATGGAAGCATCCAGCCGCGTTGAAGACGCAGTTGAGGCCGGCGGTGCCCCAAGAATAGAACGTGCCGCTTGCGGCAGCGCCTCTCAGCCCCGACAGACAGTCAGCGATGCCAAAGGCGCAGCCGAAGCCAGGGATAAAGCCGATGGCGCACTTGGTCATAGCGATGATCACGCCATTGGTGCAGGGTTCGCAGTCGCCGTCAATGATGACCTTTTCCGTTCCGCCCAGCGGCTCCATGACATACGCTGACGAGCCGGGACCACCGCCGCCTGCTGGGCCGCCCCAGTCGCCAAAGAGGAGGTAGCCGTAGCCGCCGCCGCCCGGGCCGCATTCTGAGCCGTCAACAGAGAAGACCTTCTTGACCCGGTGCCACTTGCGGTCAAAGCCGCATTCCCAGGACCAGAGGGTCAGCGAATAGCCCAGGCAGTCGTCGCTGTCGCGCGTCGGCTCTACCCCGGTAGCCACCACCGGAATAGTGATCGACTGCTGCGGCAACAGGCTGTAGGTTCCCTTGGGGTGATTGAAGGCGATGGCGCATTGCGGGCTGTTGAACACCTCCGGCAGCGCGAACTCGACGTCGTCGGCGCGGATCAGACCCTTATTGACGAGGATCACGCTGAACATGTACGTCTCTCCTGGTCGCAGGAACGGCATCTTGTCCGGCATAATCGTCTCCACCACCGGCAGCGGGACATTTGTCTCATAGACGATGTTCAGTTCGACTTCATAGCGGTCTTCGACCTCCACCCGAACCACATCCCAGGAATAGGTAATGGCCTGGTAGTCCAGGAACGCTACCAGGGTGGTTTCCCGGCCTGGCTGAATCTCGACGTTGTTCGTGTAGTCGGCGTGCTTTTCCTTGCTGACAGTGACCTTGCAGAGGCCGACCGGCAGGTTTTCCAGGGTGACCTTGCCGTTGGCCAGGGTGACGCCGCGGGCCAGTTCCTCGTTGGTATAGGGATTGCGCACCACCACCAGGGCGTCCGCAAGATGCGGTGCACGGGCTTCATAATATGTATAATTGTCAATGGCGTCCACAGTCAGGCGACCGGTGCCTTCAGCCACTGCCGTCGCCCGGAACGGCAGCGTTACGCCGGCAAAGGCGTTGGGCGCGTTGATTGCCAATGCTCCGCTCAGCGGGGCGTTGAGAGGCGTGTTAGCGTCTGCCGTCAGGGTGAGCAGGAACGAGGTTGGCTCTCCCGGTTGAATGCTGGCCAGGGTGTTGCCGCCGACTAGTTTCATCCAGGTCAGGCTGGGGAGCGAAACCGTGATCGGCCCGGTCTCATCCGCCCCCTCGTTGGTGATGGTGACTTCGATGTTGCGGGGGGTTCCGCGGTTGTTCTGCGGGTCAAGCTGCATGGTCACATCCAGCGCGGTCGGCGCCAGCGTCAGTTGAGCATAGCGCGGCTTGGCATGGAAGTAGGCGGGAATGTCAAGCACGACGCCTTCGGCCGTGGTGACCCTGATCGTGAAGTACTGGTAGTTTCTGCCCTCGGTCGGGGCTGTTCCCTTGACCATGAACATGACTGTGCGCGTGGCATTGCCCGGCAATTCATCAAGAATCAAGTCGGTTCCGCCGTCTTCGTCCCAAGTCACCTCGCAGTTGGCTGGCGCGTCCACGAGCTGGGCGCGCAGATTGGTCAGCGGCGCCGGGCTGCGATTGCTTAGCTGGAGCGTGCAGGCATTGACATCGTTCATGGTGACGCCCCATTGGACATACCTGGTGGAGGTGTTCTCGCCGCAGACGCTCTTGACAAAGCGCAGTCCAAGAATGTCGAATTCATCCTGCGCCTCTGTGCTTCCCAGGCCGGGGTAGCAAGCGCCGACGGTGACATGGCCGGCTTCGCCCGGCAGTGGTGTGAAGTCAACCGTGAAATTACCGTCAGCATCGCTGGTCACCGACAGAATCCGCAGGACGCCGTTGACGATGACGTACACATCCGCGTCAACCTGGCCGATCGGCTCATCCGAGTCAATCCGCAAGGTGCGGCCGGCCAGCGTCACCTGCTGTTCCATCAGGGACGTGACCTGGGCGGGATCAGCCAGCTCCACGGTCGCCCGGTACGACGCTTCCACGGTGAATTTCTCCGACCAGGTGGTGTTATTGAGCAGGCTGACTTCACGCAGAGTGCTGCGCGGGTTGACGACGACAGCGAAGCGCCAGTTGGCGCCAGGCACCATCTCCAACGGGATATTGAGGCGCAGGCTGGCGCTCTGGCCAACCTCCAGGCCGCCGATGTAGTTCGTCTCCAGAATCCGATTCTGGTCGTTGAGCATGTCGTTGGTGCTGGCATGGACAGCCAAGGGGATGTTTCCGGTCATGGGCATCCGACCCTGGTTCTTCAAGGTCAGCTCCAGCTCATAGACGTCACCGCCGGACAACGGCTCAGTCGGCGTGGCGACCGAGGTGACCACGTAATCCGGGAAGCTGAGGTCGCTGACCACGACCCAGCAAGCGCCGGGCGCGTACTTGGCCTCCGGCTCGTCCGGCGGCGCGGCGTCGGTGTCAGCATATACGGAGATGAGTTGGTTGCCGTCTTCCTCACCGTCATCCAGGGTGGCGATGTCCACGGTCACCTGGAGTTCGCCGGCCGGTATCACGACTTCGGTCACGGGCAGGCCGTCCAGGCGGAACTCGAATTCACTGTCGTCCGCCACACCGTTCACAAGCGCGGACAGCGTCACGGTGATGGCCGGGAGTCCGTTGCCAGTGCGGTCGTTGCGTCGAACAGTCAAGGCGTTCGGATATAGCTTCTCGTTGTCTGGGGGCAACGGCTCCTGCATGGTGGACGGGTTGACCGTCACCTGCAAGGCCGGACCGTCATTGTCATAAACTGCCAAATCAGCGAAGATTTCCGCGCCTGAACTCGGGGTGCCGTCGCAATTGCAGCTGGAGGGGACGGAGACCCGGCCATTCAAGCGGACAATGCGGCCGCGGCCCAGCACGGTCACGCCGTCCGCCGCCAATATCTCCGTATTTTCACGCAAGTCATTGTCAACTACTCCGACCGTGAACTGGACGCTTTCGCGCTCAACCGGAATAGTGATCGAAGACGGGAAGATAAGCGCGCCGGTCTCGCTGGGGGTGAAAGCAACGGTAATGCTTTCGCTGCGGTCGGTCTCTCCGCCGGGGACGCGCGACAGACGGCGCAGCGTCGCCACTGTTGCTGATGGCCCAGCGCCTTCCGAGACCTCGCCCGGCGAAAAGCTCAATTCCAAGTCCGGAACGTACTTACGATATTTGCCTGTGAAGTTGCTGCGTTGATTGGCGGCGACGGTGACAGTCTCGCTCTCGCCCTAATCCACGATCAGGATGTCCGGGCGGTGCCAGGTCTCAAGGTTCAACTCGTCCACAACTTGCGAGAATTCGATTTCATACTCGCCCTGCTCCAGGACGACGGAAGCGCCGTTGCCCAGCCATTCACTGCCTTGGTATTCGGTCTGCGGATTGGCCTTGACGCACCATTGAGCGCCGATATTGCTGGGATTAATCCAGCCGACCAGGGTGCCGGTGGTAATCTTGCTGTACTGGCATTCCCAGACCAGGTTCTGCTGCGGCTGCACTGTGCGGGTCTCGCCGTGTTCGGGCGGCAGGTTCCAGCCATACTGTCCATAGAACTGCAAGAGGCAGTCCCTGCCTGCGTCGTCCTCGACGTCGAAAACGACCGTCTTACCGCTGGCCAGCCAGGCTGTCCAGGGGAATGCCCAAAGCATGGTCGGCGGCTGTTCGCCGGGAGTGCTGGAAGTCAGATTGACGGTGACACTTGAGGTGCGCACGAATTCAGCCTCATACGTCTTCTCGCCCTCAGTCACCTGCAAGTTGCGCACGGCCGAGGTCGACCCGTCGCTCCAACGCACAAAGCGGACATTCGGCTGTGGCGTCGCCGTAATCTGAATCCACTTGCCGACCTGGAAATTCGGCCCGGACTGGGCAGGCGCGCCTTCGTAGATCATTTCGACCTCGCCCCAGGCCTCCTGGCCGGGCTTGACGCTGCAATTGATCGTGGCGCGTTGTGCAAACACAGCCGTGAAAGTCCGGGAATTATCAATCACCATATCCGTGACAACGGGATTTTTGGAGCCGTCCCAGGCCCAGCGCACAAAGTCGCAGCCGGGGTTGGCAATGGCTTGATAAGAAATCTTAGCGCCGGCGTCAACCACGGCTGAATAGGCGCCGGTATCGTGATTGAGAGTGAATTCAGCGCCGCCGTCATCCGTGATGGCGACCGTTCCAAGTTGTTGCTGGTCTGGTTGCACGACGACGTTGCAGACGCGCACGAATATGGCCTGCAAACTGATACGATTGTCAACGATGTCGCCCACGGTGAGTAGGCGGGCAGCCGGCGCGGTCGGGTCGTCGAGCCAGCGGTCAAACCGGTAGTCGTCGTAAGGAACCGCAGTGACTGTCAGCGGGAATTCTGAATACAGCTTCTGACCGGCGCCGGTGAAGGCGCCGCCGCCGGACGGAGCCGCGGCCGATACGCTGATTACCGACTGGTACAGAGCCGTAAATTCCTGATTGTCAACGTTGACAATGTGGATGGTGCGGCTGGGTTCCGTACTGTCGTTGTCCTCCCATTTGACGAATCTGTAGCCATAAAGGGCTGTGGCCGTGATGGTCAGGTCTGTGCCAACATCGGGAATGTAAACATTAGTGACACCGCCGCCGGGTTCGCCAGTGACGATATTCTTGGCCTTCAAGGTGACCATGCCGGTTTTGACGAACCGGGCGGCGTAGACGTTATCCCCAGGCTCGATGTAAACCGAGCGGCGCGGATCGGCGCTGTCATTGTCCAGCCACTTGGCGAAACGGTTATTCTGGTCCGGAATGGCCTGGATACTGACTTGTGCGCCGATGTCATAGTACTGACTCGGCTGGTAGTCCTGCCCGTTGACCTTGAATTTGCCGGCGCCGTTGCCGGCCGGGTCAACGTGCAGGGTCAGGAGCGCCTGGGCGACAAACGACGACGTGAACTGGTAGGACGGATAGTTCCTGATATCCACTGTGATCTCGGCATCGGTGCTGCTATTGCTATTGTTGCCATACTGCCAGTTCCAGCGCTCGAACCGGTTGAGGCCCTGGGGCGTGGCCTTGAGCCAGACTGTCAAACCAACGTCGATATTTGCGCTCCCGCTCTCGTCAAGGAGAATCTCCTCGCCAGCGGCATCGTCCTTCCGCACTTGCAGCAGACCACGGTTTTCCTGGCCAGCCGCAGTCAGGACCGCCAAACGCGTTTGCTTGTAGAACGTCGCCTGTGGAGCAAAATGCTTGGTCTGCTCCCAGTCGAGAGTGACTGTCAAGTCAGAGCCATTGACCTGGGCGTCAACGACCGCATCCAGGTCAAACTGCCATCCGGCGAAACGATACAATTCCGGATACGCGACGCTTATAGTATAGGTAATAGTTCCGTCGGGATTAAGTTCAGTCAGTTTTCCCTTGCCGCTGGTGAATGTGATTTCGCTGGCATCGCCGGTGTTGGCGACATTGGCTTGCGGCGCAGAATCAATGCATCTGGTGAAATTGCCTTGCAGGGCAATGTCCTGGTTGCAGACGATGGTGCGGTCAATGTCCGTGACGCCGTCGCTCCAGCCGGTGAAGACATATCCCTCCAAAGCCTCTGGCCGGAATTTGAGTTCGGTGTCCTTGTCGACTAGTTTGGCCTCGGTGTATTCGTCCTGCGCATAACCATATCGCTGCGGCCACCAGCCCCCTTCGCTGAGGGTGACCTGGACTTGAACTGCTGCTATCAGCACGACCTTGAAGTCGTTTTCGGCTTGGTCGCCATCCTCGTCAGCGTAGATTTGGAACTCTACCTGCGGCTCGTCGCTGTACGGCATGTATTGGCCTTCGCCAGGTTCATAGCGTTGCCATTCCACCAGCGTATATCCTGGCGTCGGTTCGACTCGGAACTGCACCCAATCGTTGACGGACATGCGTTCGGTTCCCAGGAAGGGTCGCCACTCGGCGGGCCAGCCGCCTGTCGCATAGCTGACTATGCCAGCGCCGGGCGGTTCAACCGTCACTTTGGGCGCGGCCTTGGGTGCGCCAATGATGAAGCGGTCCAGCTTTAGCTGGCTGATGTTGGGCTGGCTTGCCCAGCCGTCCTCAAACGAAAGCGTGCCGGACAGCCAGCCGCCTTGAGTCACTTCTGTGTCCGATGTCCGCCAGTCTGCTTGATGTCCCTCACCCGACCAGCCAAGATGCCCGTCCATCCTGAAATGCCACGTGCCGGCGTCAAGGAGGCCCGGGTTGGGTAAGGTTGAGACCAGGCGCCAACGGAAGCCAATCTTGTCCGGCACTTCATTTTCCGGGTAATAGACATAGACTTCAAGAACAGCCTGACTGAAAGATTTTTCCGGATATGGCCCGGCTTGCAAGTAGCGATTGCCATTGGCCTCCTCGATCACCTGCCACCTAGTCGGGTCGCGGAGCACGAAAATCGCATCAAAGCAATCGAGTATCTCGCTGAGTTCCTTGGCATTGCGGAAAGTGAAACGGGTGACGCCGCTGCAAGGCGCTGCTCCGCGGAAGACGCGGGCGCTGACGGTGACGTCGCCAGTGGCGTCATCAAACTCGACGGGGACGCCTTCATACAGCAAGCCGGGGTTGGCAGTCGACGGCACAGCGTTGCCGACGGCATAGCGGACGGTCAGGCCCGGGTCGCCATTGGCGGTCATCGTGAGTTGAAAAGCCTGGTTGAAGTACATGAACGCTGGCCATGGCATGTCGCCGCGAAGGAAAGTCGGCTCTTCGACCCGTTCGCCGTTGATGGAGAGCGTCGTCAGGCCGCAGTACGTGCCGCCGTCAACCCATCCTGGCAGCCCCTGGGCAAAGAGGATAAAAGCCTGGCCGCCCAGGTCGCCGCCGCCAGCTGGCTGCGGCCCCTGGAACACGACATGGCGCAAATCGTCATAATCGGCAAACACGCCCTCGCCCAACGTCGTCACGGATGCCGGGATGACGACTTCGTCCAGTCCGGAGCAGCCGCTGAAGGCGTAGTCTCCAATGACTGTGACCGAAGGCGGGATGACCAGGGACGCAAGCGCCAGGCAGGGGAAGGCGTGATCGCCAATGCCGGTGACAGGCAGCCCGCCCAGCGCAGCAGGGATTTCCAAGGCTACCGGAATCGGGTCTTCCTCCTGTTGCCTGTTGTCGTTGAAGGCCATAACCGTGACGCTGACGCCGTCCGGATTGACCACATAACCGAAATCGCCCTCCTGCTGCAAGAGCTGGACTTGGTCGATGTACGCTGCCCCGCCGTAAGGCCTGCCCACAAAACCCCAGCCGACCTGGAAATCGCCCTCCGGAATGGCAACCGTACACTTGACCCAGGCCTTAGGATTGTTTGCGTAGGAAGCAAGTTTCCGCAGAGGAATGGGGCTGTCTCTCTTGAAACCATGCCAGATAGCGCTAGTCGGATCGTTCTCGCCAAAGATGATATTGGCGATTTGCCGATCCGGATAGAGCCAGAACGAAAGCAGTCCCGGGCCGGTGACCTGTGCCAGCAACTTCGAAATCTGGTGTGGGTTGTCCTCTGGGCCGCCAAAATCGACCAGCACTGAATTGCCGCCGACCTTGAATTGGTTGGCGCTGACGCTCCAGTATTTCGAGTCTTCCACAGTGAAATCCAGGGTGTGATTGTCAAGGGCGTCAGCATACTCGTTCCAGCGCAGATACTTCTTGATTACCGTGCCGGAGCAGCGCTTGTGCACGCCATTAACAAGGCGGACGGCGTAGGCGCGGAAAACGGTGTTCATGGTCAAGCTGCACGTCCATTGCGCAGCGCCGGCCGCGTGAAAACCGCCGTTGCTTTGGCCAGGCGTCAAAATCGTCTGGACAAAGGTTGCGCCGTTGTCTTCCGAATGCTCGACCAGCAATTTGTCATCCGGCAAAGGCTGTTGCAACGTAAACGTCACCACGACGCTGTCAAGGAATGTAGGCCTGCCTGTCGGCGTGGCAATCGTCGGCAGCGGGAGCGGCTCGCCGACGAGGGATTCGGTTCGGAAGCCGCAGAACCGCCCTTCGCCGTCCAAGAATTCCGCCCAGGCCGCCTGGTGATTGACCTGATAGACGACCAGGGCATTGTCAAGGAGCTCCGGAACGCTGGCCATCCCCGGGTCTTCGACGAGTGGCGGCGGCCCCATGAAAAACATGACCACGTTGTTGCAGAGGTCAAAAGCCAGGTTGCCCACGGATACCACGCTGGCGGGAATGCGGATGGCCGGAAGGTCAATGCTTCCCACTCTGTCATCCCCGGCCAGCATGCTTGGCGGAAGATACGTAATGCCCTCGGGGAGAATGCACTCGCGCAGGCGGACATTGCCCGCAAAGCACCCATCGCCCAGGAAAACGTCGTTCTCGTCTCGGTCATCGAACACGATGCTGGTCAGGTCGCACCATCTGAACGCATCGGCGCCGATTTCTTCGACGGTCGCGGGAATGACGAGCGAACGCAGCGCCAGGCAGGACTCAAAGGCCGACTTGGGGATGATCGACAGCGCCGCCGGAAACGCGATTTGCACTAGGCCAGAGCCATGAAAGGCCGATTCACCGAGCCCTGTCAAGCCCGCTGGCAAGGTCACCTGCTTTAAATTCTGACAATAAGTAAACGCCCTTGCCCCAATGTAATACAGAGTTGAGGGCAAGGTCACCGAAGACCGGCCGCTGTATGAAAAGGCGTCCGCCTCAATGCGTTGCAATCCTTCGGGCAGAACCACGCTCAAGCGGTTTTTATTGTCGGCAAAGGCATTTTCGCTGATGACGGTGACCGGCTTCCCCGCAAACATCGCTGGGACGTTCACATTGACAGCCTGGCCACAGTATGCCCAAACCGCATAGCTCTCGCCGTCTTCGTTGAGTTGGTACACACACCCATGCTCGTCAGCAGGATGCCAGCACACCTCGTCAAGCAGGAAATAATGCTCGGTTTGGCCGGGCTGGCTGGGAAATTTCAAGTTCTCAAAACACCACTTCACCGTGTTCTGATTGGCCAGCGGGAGCTTCAACTGGTGGAAACGCCATTCGCCGACCGAACCCGTGCTGGCTTCAATGGTTCGCGAACGAACGTCATTGATGTAGAAACTGAGTTCGCCGTGCCCAGCGCCCTTTGCCCAGAAAGTCAGCAGCCCAGACCCGGTCAAGGTAGTGCTTAATATGCTGCGGAGGACGGGATTATCGGATGAATTGCTGTAGCCGATGGCGCCGGAACGAGCGGCGGACGCGCCATCATGCGTTGCTTCATGTCCCGTCACCACGGTCCACGGATAAGGCGGGTCTATCGTGCTGTAGGAGGTGAACTCCAGCGCACCCCCAGGCGCGTTCAAGGCCGCATCCAACGTCGTCTGAGCCTGCACTAGACGACCGCCTAACATGAACAACATCAAGAAACAAACGCCCGAAAGACAGAATCGAGTTCCCATTTTGCCCACCCTTTTGCCTTGTGACTGCTACACGCCAAATTGTACAATAATGGACGCCGTGTCAGCCGATGCCGACACCGGCTTGGAAAGATTCGCTGGAAGCAGAACCTGACCGTCAGTCCCCGACGGACCACACCTCACATTTGTAAAAACGACTTGGTCAAGAGGCATTCAAAAAAACCAACCTGACATCTTGCGCTTCTTCATGGGCATGGTGCCGACGTCCATTTTGTTGAGGCGTCTAAGCATACCAAGACAGGGAGATGCAAAAGACAGAAAAAAATATCACGTGTTTTTCATTTTACAATGCAAGAAAAAATAATTTTTTGTGAATAAAAAGCTGGTTAGTAATCGGTCATTCATTGATATTCGGAAATCCGACGAGCAGCGGTCTCTGGAAAGGAGCGAGAGGCGAGGGGCGAGGGGCGAGGGGCGAGGGGCGAGGGGCGAGAGTGAGTTTGGACTACACCGGCCGCCATGTCCACACCGTCCACAGTAGAGCCTTTAGGCTGCCATAATTTTCGCGCTTTTAGCGTTTCTGCCGCTGTGCGGCATACTCAAAAAATCTTGGCGTCCTTGGCGTCTTGGCGGTTAATCTTTAACTGACTGATTACTGATTTTGCTTCTCAGTCTGGCGCAGTCTCGGCAGGCGTTTTGATGCAGGAGGATATCCGGCTCTTCGCGGAACATTTCTTTTGCAGCAGCCGCAAATTGTTCAGCGTGATAGACCGTCAGTACTGTATCATTGATCCGTGTTTCCTGGAAAACTCCGCGCTCCTTCAGTTTCTGGAACCATGGTGCATTGCGTCCGAGTTTATACCAGCGGCCGCGGCACCCTCCGGGATAATCTTTGACCAGGACG
>JAAZKI010000175.1 GCA_012799905.1 Lentisphaerota bacterium
AAATTTATGTGTCACCCTTACAGGGCTCCAAATCTATGCCATCTCACCCAGGGCTGCGCCGGGCCTGGCGGCCCGGCTTACCCTGGGCTTCTATGTGTCGCCCTCCGGGCTTTTGCCGCTTTGCGGCTGTGAGAACGTTATGGACGCTGATTGTCGTATGCAAGCCTGGCGGCTCAAAGGGCCAGCAACATAAAAGCCCAGGGTGAGCGTAGCGAAGTCCTGGGTGAGGCGTATAATAATTTTAAGCCCCGCCAGGGGTGACACAGAAGCGCCGTTTTGAGAAAAATCCTTTTTGGATGGGTTTCTACGTACGGCAGCCATTCCCTCAAAAAGAAACTGGCCGACAGAACCGTTTTGGTGGTTCTGTCGGCCAGGGGTAGCGCTTATGGGGCCCTATCAGCGGGAGCGACGGCTTTCGCGACGCTTGACCTCGCTGGGCTTCTCATAATGACGACGGTTGCGGAGCTCTTTCATCGTGCCTTCCTTGTCCATCTTCTTCTTTAGACGACGAAGGGCGCGTTCGATAGGTTCACCTTTGCGGCATTTGATATCTGACATGCTTTTGTTCACCCCCTTTACGTGTCTTTGAAAGTTGAAGTGGAATGCCCCAAAAGGGCGGAAAAATTGAGAAGCATATATTATATACTTCGACGATGAGAATTCAATTTAGCGGACGTTGTTTTTCACCCATTCGCGGGCAAATTCGAGAATTTTGAGATTGAGCGGAATGAGCTTCGGCTTTTTCGCGAAATTGGCTTCTAGCGCCCGGACAAAGGCGGCCTCGGGGAGACGAGTGATGCCGAGCTCAAGCATAACCCCGAACATGATGGTGTTGGCAGCCCGGCTGGAGCCGGCCTGTTCAGCTAAGTCCTGAGCCGGAACCGCAACGCCTTTGACGCCGGGAGGCAGCTCAACGTCGCCAATCTGGGCGTCGTACATGATGATGCCGCCTGGCTTGACGTCGTTTTTGAAGCGCTCGAAGGAGGGTCTGTTCATGGCTACCAGCAGGTCAGGATTATAGACCACCGGCGAACCGATTGCCTTCTTGGAAATGATCACCGAGCAGTTTGACGTGCCGCCGCGCTGTTCCGGGCCGTAGGACGGATACCAGGAAACCTGCTTGGAAGCAGCTTGGGCAGCTTCGGTCAGCATGATCCCAAGGCTGAGGACACCCTGGCCGCCAAAGCCGGCAATCTTCACTTGCGCTTCCGTATCTTCGGCATCGTCGTGCGGGATGGACGCCGGAATAGAGTCAAGCTCAAACAGGGCGTCAAGGCTTTCCCGCGTGAAGTCGCTGTCAGGACGGACAACTGGCTCGGCTTCCTCAGTGCGGTCGCGAAAATTACCCAAGGGGTATTCGCGAATCATCTGCTCATTGATGAAGTCGTTGCTGGCGACAGCGGACTGGCGGAGGTTGGTCGGGCAGGGCGACAACACTTCCACAAAGGTGTAGCCTTTGCCGTCCCTCTGTACTTCGAGAGCCTTGCGCACAGCGCGGCGGGCATTGCGGATGTTCTTTGGGTCGGACAGAGCAACGCGTTCGACAAAGACAGGCGCCTGGAGGCTGGCGATCAGTTCGCACATGTGCAGCGGATAGCCCTGGGTCAGCGGGTCGCGGCCATTCGGGCAGGTGACGGTCTTTTCGCCGATGAGCGTTGTCGGCGCCATCTGGCCGCCGGTCATGCCGTAGACTGTGTTGTTGACGAAAAAGACAGCGATTTTTTCGCCGCGATTGGCGGCCTGGAGGGTTTCGTTGAGGCCGATGGAGGCCAGGTCGCCGTCACCCTGGTAGGCGATGACGACTTTGTCAGTGGCGCGGGAAACGCCGGTGGCGACGGCCGGGGCGCGGCCGTGGGCGACCTGGATATTGCCGGTGTCAAAGTAGTAGTAGGCGAACACGGCGCAGCCGACCGGGCTGATGGTGATGGTTCGGTCTTGCAGGTCGAGGTCGGCGAGGGCTTCGCCGATCAGCTTGTGCAGGATGCCGTGGCCGCACCCAGGGCAGTAGTGGGTGGCGGCAGGCGCCGGATTGTTGCGGCCCTTGCGCGGGAACTCGCTGTAGATGCCTTTGCTGCTGATAATTTTTTCGGTCATAGTAGTCACCTCTTATTTGCCTGCGACGGCCTTGATTTTGTTCATCACCTGGTCAAGTGTGACGAGGTTTCCGCCAAGTCGGTTGACCAGTTCGACGGGCCGGCGGCAAGAGATAGCGAGCCGGAGGTCATCGGCAAGCTGTCCATTGCTCATTTCGACGGCGATGAAGGTGACGTTTTTGTCGGCCAAGGCGTTGATTTGTTTTTTGGGGAAGGGGAACAGGGTTTGGGGGCGGAAGAGGCCGACTTTCAGGCCTTGACGGCGTGCGTTGTCCATGGCGGTCTTGGCGATTCTGGAGCTGATGCCATAGGCCACCAGGATGATGTCGGCGTCATCGGTGTTTTGTTGTTCGCAACGGGTTTCGGTGCGTTCAATGTCAGCGTACTTCACTTGCAGACGGTTATTGAAATCTTCCAGCTGGGCAAAGTCGAGGAAGATGCTGGTGACCAGGTTTTGCCTGGTTTTGGCGTTGCCGTTGACGGCCCAGGTTTTGTCGATGACCGGTGCGACGGCCTTTTCCGGGAATGTGAACGGCTCAATCATTTGACCGAGGACGCCGTCAGCCAGGACATAGACGGGGCTGCGCCATTTGAAGGCCAGTTCAAAAGCGAGCATGGTGTAGTCGCACATTTCCTGGACTGAGTTTGGGGCGAGGACGATACTTTTGTAGTTGCCGTGGCCGCCGCCTTTGACCACTTGGTTGTAGTCGGACTGTTCCGGGCCGATATTGCCGAGGCCGGGGCCGGCGCGCATGATGTCAACGATGACGGCTGGCAGTTCTGCTCCAGCCATGTAGGAGACGCCTTCCTGCATCAGGCTGATGCCAGGGCCGGACGAGGCGGTGAAGACGCGGTGCCCAGCAGCAGCAGCGCCATAGCACATGTTGATGGAGGCTTCTTCCGATTCTGCCTGCAAGAATTTGCGTCCTAACTGCGGGTAGAGGCGGGAGGCCTCATGGAGGATTTCGCTAGCCGGTGTGATCGGATAGCCGAAGAAGCAGTCGGAGCCGGCATAGAGCGCGCCGATCACCACTGCCGTATTGCCTTTGATGAGTTTTGTTGCCATGTTATGAGCCCAATGCTAATTGAAATTGCGGACAATCGGTGGAGAGAAATCAGGACTTTTTCAGTGGGATGCGGATTTCGATCGCGTGCGGTTCCGGGCAGGTATAGAAGCAGGTTGCACAACCGATGCAGCCCTCGCCGAGGTAGACGGCGGCGTGATAACCGCGCTCATTGAGGGTGTCGCCGATGGCGAGGACCTTTTTGGGGCAGGCGTCAACACAGCGGCCGCAGGATTTGCATTCGAGCTGATTGATGATGGGATAAGGCTTGGTTTTATCAATGTCCATGATGTCATGGTCTCCTATGGGTGACCGTCCAGTAAAACCGAACGGCGGCAATTGCCAAGTCTAAACAAAAGACATGACAATGCCGCTTTGAGGGGAAAAAATCAGAACATATTACTATAGCACAAGCCACCTATTTGGAAAATCGGCAACCGTTAAAAAGGAGGCCGGACAGTGGATTTTTTTTGCAAGTGCAATTTTGCCGGCAGCTGTGAGCCGATAGCCTCTTGCGTTTTGCCAAGGGCAAGACCCCGATGTTTTTTATCTGCTGTATGGTGTTGTTTTGTGTTCCAGCGGTCGGGCTGGGATCACGGCCTCTGCTTCAGAGCTGGTGACGTTCCTTGGCTCAGCTGG
>JAAZKI010000531.1 GCA_012799905.1 Lentisphaerota bacterium
CAAAGCCGGGAAGAAGCATAATTGCAATAAAATTCATTTCGAGTGAGGAGGCCCGTCGGTTGTGCGACAAGGGTTATCGACCGGCGACACATTAGGGAAGTTGCTCTGAGGAGGTACGCATGAGGAATAAACCGTATGCTGTTTTGACTGGTGACCTGGTAAAATCCTCTCGGATGTCGCCTGCGCAAAGTACCTCCGCCATGGAGTGCTTGCGTCAATTGGCCAAAGAGTTTGAAAGCGTATATCCGGATTCCACCATCGGCCAGCTTGACACCTTTCGGCATGATAGTTGGCAATGGCTGTTGGCCAAACCGGAACTGGCGCTGCGGGCGGCGGTCTTCATGCGTACAGGATTACGGTCTCTTTCCGACAGGAACGTTAAATTTGACACCCGTGTCGCAATTGGAACTGGCACGGTCGAAACCGAAACCATTGTGGAACACAGGATTTCTGATTCCCGCGGTTCCGCATTTACCCGTTCGGGAAAGGCTCTCGATGCCATGAAAAAGTACAGCCGCTTGGCTTATGCGGCTGAAAGCGATATTGCAGCGGAACGATGGCTCGCCGGCGGTTTGGTGCCGCTTCTGGATTGCGTTGTCACGGTTTGGACGCCAATTGAAGCACGAGCAGTGCATGGCGCACTTAGGGGCTGGACGCAAGAAGAGACAGCAGAGCGATGGCCAATCCTAAGCAAAACAGGAGAACGACGCACCCGCCAAGCGGTGCGGGATTCGCTGCGTCGCGCGCATTGGAATACGGTCCAGGAAGCTTTGGAATTTGCTGAAGAAAAAATAAAAGCAAGCTACGAAGCTTATTACGAAAAATAGCAAGCTCTGGAGTTTGCTATTTGGCGGGGCGATCTATAGAAGCTGTGTCAATCAGGAGTAAATATGTGCATCGAAAGTATTGAACTCCGTAATTATCGGTTGTTTCGACATGCTGAGTTGAAGGATCTTCAGCGTTTTGTTATCGTCGTTGGTGCCAATGGCTCAGGCAAATCAACGCTTTTTGATGTGTTCAGTTTTCTGAAGGAGGCTTTGGCGCAAAATGTCGTATCTGCGGTTAAACGTCGGGGCGGTTTTCGGGAACTGGTCAGTCGCGGTGAAGCAGGGCCGATTGGTATAACGCTGAAGTTTCGTGAAAGCAGCGGACGGTTGGTGACATATCAACTGAAGATCGGCGAGGATGAGGGGCAGCCGGTGGTTGAGCGGGAAATTCTGAAATATAGGTGCAGACAACGTGGGGAACCCGAAAATGTTATGGACTTTTCCCGGGGCAAAGGCTGGATCATTACTAATGAAGGAGTCTATGGTCAGGAAGGCATGGAAGCGGAGCGCCAAGAGTATGTCCTGGACGAACCAAGCGTTTTAGCGATCAAGGGGCTTGGCCAATTCAAGGAGTTCCGGGTCGTTTCCAAAATCAGAAGCCTGATTGAAAACTGGCACATTTCCGACTTCCACATCAGCGACGCCAGGCTCAGCGCAGAAGCCGGTTATGCGGAGCACCTTTCCACGTGCGGAGACAATATTGCCCAGGTCGCCCAGTATCTTTATGAGAAGCATCCTGGTTGCTTTGAAAAGGTGCTTCAAGCCATGCAGGAGCGGGTTCCGGGCGTGAGTAAGGTCGAGGCGAAGCTTACGGAGGATGATCGCCTGGTGCTGCGGTTTCAAGATGGCAGCTTTAAAGACCCTTTCATCGCACGATATGTCTCTGATGGGACGATTAAGATGTTTGCTTACCTGATACTCTTGCATGACCCAAAACCTCATCCATTGTTGGCGGTGGAAGAACCGGAAAACCAGCTCTATCCGGGGTTGCTCCGTGAACTGGTCGAAGAATTTCGGGATTATGCACGGAGAGGTGGACAGGTGTTTGTTTCTACGCATTCGCCAGACTTCATCAATGGCGCACAACTGGAGGAAATCTATTGGCTGGTAAAAAAGGACGGCTTCAGTGAAATTCGACGCGCATCCGAAAGCGAACTTTTGCGGAACTTGGTCGCTGAAGGCGATTTGCCTGGGACGCTCTGGAAACAAGGACTTTTTGAAGGAGCATGTCCGAGATGAGACGTATTGTATTTCTGCTTGAAGAGCTGTCAATGAAGACACTGCTTGACGGACTTTTACCGCGATTGATGCCTGACGTGCCGTTTATTTGTGTTCCTCATGAAGGCAAGCAAGATTTAGAAAAGAGCATTCCTAGGAAGCTTCGGGCCTGGCGTGAGCCTGGCGCATGCTTTGTAGTTGTCCAGGATAATGATGGCGGGGACTGCCGTGAACTGAAACAAAGGCTTGCGGAATTATGCCATGCTGCGGGACGGCCTGATACGCTTGTTCGGATTGCCTGCCAGGAGCTTGAAGCGTGGTATATTGGAGAGCCGGAGGCGATGGCCCGAGCCTTTGAAAACCCGCGACTGTCAGGCATTGGGGAAAGGGCCAGATATCGTGATCCTGATGCCGTCATGCAACCTTCCAAGGAAATCGTGAAACTCGTTCCCGAATTCCAAAAAATATCTGGGGCGCGAAAAATGGCAGCTTGCTTGAGTCGCAACGGAAATCGTTCCCGGAGTTTTAACGTCATGATGGATAGCATTGAACGCATATTCGTGCAAAGTGCCGGAGGGGAGACTGAAGATGTCTAAAAGCAATCATCTAAGAGTAGGCGATGCGTTGGAGCTTCCAATTTTGACTCTGTTTTGACTAACGCTATGCAACTGCATCAAGTGCATTGGAACACGATCCAAGATGCTTTGGAATGGGTTGAAAAAAGAATAAAAGCAAGCTCCAGAGTTTGCTATGGGCTATAGCAAGCTCTGGAGCTTGCTTTGGATAAATATGCAACCCCTGGAGGTTGCAATAGCTAAATGCAACCTCCAGAGGTTGCTTTTGAGCAAGGCGCCGCAGCTCGCCAGAACTCCAAGCATCAATGGTTGACTGAATTATACCCTATCGGGGTTATTTTTGCGAATGTAGTTGATTTTATCACCGAACGGGTGTAAAATAAGTCATTATTTGCATAATTATAACCGAACGGGTATAAAGATGACCATAGCAGACTTTGTTCGACAGCACCGCAAACGTTACCAAATGACTCAGCGTGATCTTGCAGATCGCGCCGGGGTTGGGATTCGTTTTATCCGTGAATTGGAAGCTGGGAAGCCAACGCTCCGCATGGACAAGGTCAATGTCGTGTTGGATATGTTTGGACATCAGCTTGGCGTTGTTCCAGCACGGGAGGAGAACTAAGCCATGCGTCAGGCGGATGTCTATCTATACGAGCGACTGGCCGGCCGGTTGACCGAGGATGAAAACGGCTATACCTTTCAGTATGATCCAGAATACTTGAAGTCAGCTTCGGTTCGGCTCAGCGTCAATTTCCCTTTGCAGAGTGAGGCGTTCCATGATAAGGTTCTTTTTCCGTTTTTTGACGGATTGATTCCAGAAGGTTGGCTTTTGGAGATTGCCTTAAAAAACTGGAAATTGAATCCACGCGACCGCATGGGGCTGCTCCTCGCCTGTTGCCGGGACTGCATTGGCGCTGCCAGCATCCGGGAGGTGACATGATGGCAACGACGCGCTGTTTCTGCTGCGGAGAGCCTCTGAAGGAAAAGGAAGCATTTTATCATGTGCGCTGCATGAAAAAGCTGTTCCGCTCTACTCACATTCCGGTGTTGAATTATACTCAGGACGAACTGAACACTCTCGCAAAGAAAACGATTCTTAACCGTGTCTCCGTCCCTGGTGTGCAGCCGAAACTCTCCTTGCATCTTGAAAGAGGTGCGGCATCTGCCCATTCACGTCTTGCGTTGGTCGGTTTGGAAGGCGCATATATTCTGAAGCCACAGACTCCCCAATGGCCGTTCCTGCCGGAAGCCGAACATTTCTGCATGCTGCTGGCTCGGCAGTGCAAGATTGCCACGGCTGATTTCGGCTTGATTCCATTGAAGTCCGGCGAGCTTGCCTACATCACCCGACGGATGGACCGCACTGAAAACGGCGTATGCCACATGGAGGATTTCTGTCAGATTCTGAACAAGATGACGGAGCAGAAATACAATGGCTCCATGGAGCAGATCGGGAAAGCCATTCGGGCGCATTCTGATGTCGCGGGGTTGGACCTGATCCGTTTTTTTGAACTTGCGCTCTTCTGCTTCCTGACCGGCAATTCCGATATGCACCTCAAGAATTTCTCCCTGATCCACTATCCAGATGGGCATTATGAACTTGCCCCGGCATACGACCTCGTTCCGGTCAAAATTATCATGCCGGAGGACAAGGAAGAGCTTGCCTTGAATTTGAACGGCAAGAAAAGCAATCTGAAGCGCGTTGATTTCGAGCGATTTGGCGCGACCTTGAAGTTATCCGAAGCGCAAATCCGGAATGCCATTCGCCGCCTTCCAGAAGCCGTTGCAACGGCTTTGCCAGCTGCCTTGCAAGCATCCTTTCTACCTCAGACAATGCAGACGCAGACCGCAGAACTGATTCAGCAACGGCTTGCAGTTTTTCTATGATGACCGGGCGTGGGCTAACGTCCTCAATCCCTTATATGACACCAGGCTGCGTTTTCATGTTGAGGGCAAAGATGAAGGCAAGGATGCGCCAATGTCATGTTGAGGGCAAAGATGAAGGCAAGGATGCGCCAATGTCATGTGCTATGATCTACTGGGGCAAGGACGTCAAGAGTTTTTACGATGTGTTTATTGAATACGGTGCAGTTGTTGATCTGAGGCAGTTGCAGGGGAAATTCATTGGCGAGAAAAGGAGACTGCGCCAACCAAAACTATTTGAGGATTTCTGAGGCAACAAGCGGTTGATGATGCCAACGCAAACGGTTAAATTACTTGCAGACTCAGCAGAAGCAGATTGTCGGTAAAAAATAAGTTGAATAGAGTACTACTATCGGCCAACTTCTTGTTTTTCGGGAAAGATTTTTTTCAAAACGGTGTTTATGTGTCACCCCTGGCGGGGCTCAAAATTATTATACGCCTCACCCAGGGCTTCGCTACGCTCACCCTGGGCTTTTATGTTGCTGGCCCTTTGGGCCGCCAGTACGACGCACATCAGCCGCCGTCC
>JAAZKI010000339.1 GCA_012799905.1 Lentisphaerota bacterium
AAACTAAAGTTTGAACTACATGCTCGTGTAAGCGAGGGATATACGGCAAGCAGAAGAAATTTCCGTATATTCCGTGTGTTCAGTGGTTACAAAAACAACCCAAAAAACAAAAATTTCGTGTCCTTTCGTGTTTTTCGTGGTTAAAAAAATAGGTTGTGGACGGATAGTCCACCCTAAGTATTCCGTGTATTCAGTGGTTACAACAACAACCTCATAAAAAATCCGTGTGCATCCGTGTCCATCCGTGGTTAAATATTAGGTTGTGGACGGGTAGTCCACCCTAAGGTTATTCTTTCTTTTGTTTGCGCAGTGCTTGCACTGCCTTCAAGCCGGAAATGCCGATTTTGGTCATTTCATGCGCATCCAGGATAATATCTGCTTCGGCCGGTGAAATAAGCTTTCTTTCCAGAATTAGCTCGCGCACTGGGCGGCCGCTCTCCAGGGAAGCTTTTGCGATTTCAGCGGCTTTGTCATAGCCGATGTATGGCGCAAAGGCAGTGACCACGCCGCTGCTGTGCTCCACGTAGTAACGCAACTTCTCTTCATTGGCGGTCAGTCCTTCGAGCAGGAACATCCGGAAGACGCGGAACACGTTGCGCATGATGATGATGCTTTCCAGCAGATTGCGGACGAGTACCGGCTCCATGACGTTCAGTTCAAATTGTCCAGCCTCAGCAGCCATGGAAATAGTGAGGTCGTTGCCAGCTACCTGGAAAGCAACTTGATTGACGACTTCAGCCATCACTGGATTGACCTTGCCTGGCATAATGGAACTGCCAGACTGGCGCGGCGGCAACTTCAATTCATAGAGCCCGCAGCGAGGGCCAGACGCCATCAGGCGAAGATCATTGGCGATTTTGGACATGTTCAACATGCAAATTTTCAGCGTAGAGGAAATCGTAGTGTAGCAATCGGTGTTTTGGGTGGCGTCAACCAGGTCCTCGGCCTGCTCAAGCGGGAGTCCGGAGATTTTTGCCAGGTGGTGTGTGACCTGTCGAACATACGTGACGTCTGCATTCAAGCCGGTGCCGACAGCGGTGGCGCCAAGATTGACGACAAGCAATCCTTCGCGTCCAGCGGAAATGCGTTTGATGTCGCGGCCGATGACCTGCTGATAGGCATGAAATTCCTGGCCAAGGCGGATTGGCACTGCGTCTTGCAGGTGTGTTCGTCCCATTTTAATCATGGTATCGAAACGTTTGGCACAGTCTCCGAATGCGGCGTGCAACTTGGTCATTTCTTCGAGCAGCGCGGCCAGTTCGTTGGCAGCGGCGATATGAATAGCTGTTGGCACCGCGTCGTTGGTGGACTGCCCCATGTTGACATGATCAAGCGGTGACAGGATTTGATAGTCGCCCTTGGCCTGGCCAAGAATTTCCAGGGCTCGGTTAGCGATGACTTCGTTGGCGTTCATGTTGAAGGAAGTGCCAGCGCCCCCTTGAATCGGGTCCACGATGAATTGGTCATGGAATTGCCCATTAATCACGTCATCGGAAGCCCTTGCGATGGCATCAGCCAGCTTCGGCTCCAGCCGTGATGCATCGCGATTAGCTTGCGCCGCGGCCTTTTTTACCATGGCAATCGCGGTGATTAACGAAGCGGGCTGGGAAAGCCCGGTGATGGGAAAATTTTCCTTGCCGCGCAACGTGTGGATGCCGTAATAGGCTTCTAATGGGACTTCCCGTATCCCTAATGAATCTTTCTCTATCCTGGTTTTAGGCTGGTTGTTCACTGATAAATCCGCTTTTTTCATTGAAAACTCCACTGGTAACGAATGCGATTTGAGGACTCAGGGCAGGTTGCCCTGGGCTGGCAGGTCACGTCCTTTAGGGGCCAATTTTAACTTCTTCGGTCTTCAGGCGCATCAGGGCTCGGATATCGTCAGAGCGTCGTTCATCGTCAGGCTCTTGCAGGTTTATTTTATCGTCATCGATCAAGTCAGGCCCGACGCTCCAGACCTGTACGCCAGGTCCAACTTTGGTCTGCGAGACAATTCGCCATTGCTGTCCTTTTTCATTCCATTCCGCGCTTCTGACTTTGAAGCGGCAATCGCCATGACGATAGCGCATCGGCTCTCCGTTGAAGGGGTCTGTGGGTGGATTTTCCAGTTGTTCCGGATATGTTCCATGAGTGCGTCGATGCAGCTCCACTTTAATCAACGCTTGCATAGCCAGCAAATTGGCGTTCACGGCGTGGAAGCGTTGGCCGGCTCTGCTCGCTCCTACCAGCATCCAACTGCTGGAGCAGAGTGGCACGGTGCAGATGCCGTCCAGGTGGGAAATTTCTGCTAGGTGTTCAACCTGGAGACTTCGTGCCATGTATGCCTTGTCCATGGCGGCATACCACCAGAGATGTGGGGCAAAAAAGCGCAATGGACGCATCGGGACGGCTTCGTAGGGTTTTTCCCGCTCTTGCTGGGACATGAAGATGCTGCCTTTGCCAATGACCTCAAAGGCTTCCAAGGCGCACACTGCCAGGTCGTAGAGCAAACGTTTTTGCATGGCTGGCATCTTGTCAACGGTCGTCTTCACCAGGCCTGCCAGTGTGTGCAGGTGTTCGTCTGTCAAGACTTGTGACTCCAGCATCCGTTCGATAGATTTCAGCCATATATTCACGCAGGCAATCCAGACCAGACCGCCAGTCAAATCAGTATTGCGCAGCAGTGTGTTGTTGATATTGGCCTGCATTTTTGCGGTGACAATCGCCGTGTTGGCATCGCCATTCGCCAATGCCAGATAAATGCGCCAGGACGCGATGCGGTTCAGTTGGCGGATTTTGGGTAGATGACTGAGTGTCGAGATGTCGAGGTCGAAAAAGCCATAGCACTGCGGAATTGCTGGCGGGCTTTCTGAAAACAGCTTTTCCAGGCTTGAAAGGCAGTCTTCGTGCTTTTGGACATGCTGCTGCCACTGCTGCATGGCTTCTTGGGGCTGTACATCGGGCGGCCCGGAATAGCGAAAGGGCGGCCCGGAATAGTAAAAGTTGGAAAAGGGCTCATAGAACGGCTCGCAGTCTTCGGTGAGAGTCTTTACGTGTTCCCAGAAAGCCGGGTCTGGCTGTTCTTCGCTAAGGTGCCATTCTTTCAGGGCTGATGCTGTCAGCGGTCTGCCGATATGCTTTTCCAGGGCGGCGATCTCTTGGTTTGCGGCCTGGCTTCCTAAAAAGGCGAGGATGAGTTGAGCTACGTAGGCGACCGCAAAGATGCTCCAGAGGCAGGCCACGCCTTTGCCAAAGAGACGTCGGAATGGCAGATCAGCTGCGCGCGCCCAGAGTAAGGCAGTCAGCAGATAACCGAGCAGCAGGAAGAGCGCTCCTGCCGCCAGCAGCCACGCCCAGCCCATGCCGATGACATGCAGGAATTTTTGTATGCTGATATATGCATGCGGGAGGTTTACAATTTCTTGGCCCAATCTTCTGGGGAGGAATGGATCGAGCAGATGCCTCAGCACGACGTCGCCGAACAGAAGGCCCAGGCTCCAGCAGCATGCCTGGGTGAGCCAGAGCCACCATTTGGGCAGCAGTATGAGAGGGAAGAGTGCGCCAAAGAAAACGCAGAAGGTAACGAAGAACCCAAGATCGCCGTACTTGAAACAAGCAACTACCAGACAAATGGCAAATAAGGCCAGGCAGAGCCATAAGGCCAACAAGCCGTATTTCCGTCGACAGAACCAACCATAAAAACGCAGGCAGAGAAATGTCGCATAGACCAACAAGAGCGCGGCTACGCCCAGGAATACAATCAGAAAAGGAGGCCAGGCGTCGTTCCACGCCGACAGCCAGGTGAAGCCATATGAGCCGTAGGCCCAGAAGACGAACACAATTGAAGGCAGCAGCCAAACAGTCAGTCCAGCCAAAGTAAGGCCGAAAAATGCCCCTTGCGCAGGAGAATGCCAAAAGAAGATACTTTGCAGTATTTTTTTCATAATGGCTCCGTGCTCCAGGCTGCTGTATCTCGCCCCTAACGAATTATGAATTATGAATTATGAATTATGAAATGCGCCTCAACATTCAGCATTCCGCATTCAACATTCCGCATTCCGCATTCAACATTCCGCATTCAGCCCCTCGCCCCTAACGAATTATGAATTATGAATTATGAATTATGAATTATGAATTATGAAATGCGCCTCAGCATTCAGCATTCAACATTCAGCATTCA
>JAAZKI010000292.1 GCA_012799905.1 Lentisphaerota bacterium
AAACTAAAGTTTGAACTACATGCTCCTGCAAGCGAGATACATACGGCAGGCAGAAGTTTGAACTACATACGGTACGTACGGCCTGGACTTACCGGCAGCAGCCTGGGGTTTGAGGGCAAACTTCCTTATTGCAAGATTCTACCTTCTGCGGCGCTGAAGAAGGGTTAATATCCTGCAACATTTTCCAGGTCAGAATTCCGCCTGACACGGTGACCACGTCATAGCCCAGCTGCCGCAACACACGTTCCATAATATAAGAACGCACTCCTGACCGGCAGTACACAAATATCTTCCTGTCGCGTGGCAGTTCAGTATGCCGTTCACGCAGTGAGTTCATGGGTATATTCACCGCGCCTGGAACGCAGCCTTCTGCAAACTCCTTTTCCTCGCGGACGTCAAGCAGGAATGCATCCTTGGGCAGGTCTTCAAAATGCACCGAGCTGCTCAGGCCACTCAAAATATTCTCCGCAATCATGCCGACGAAGTTGACCGGGTCCTTGGCTGAGGAATATGGCGGCGCGTAGGCCAACTCCAGGGCTGCCAGCTCCCGTATGTCCATGTCTTGCAACATAGCAATGGCAAGCGCGTCGATGCGCTTGTCCACGCCTTGTTTCCCGACTATCTGCGCCCCGAAAATCTTGCCCTCTTTGCTGAAAAGCACCTTTATATGCAGCGATGAGCCACCGGGGTAATAACTTGCATGCGAACGCGGATGCAGATAGATTTTTTCATACTGCACGCCCTTGCTTTTCAACATCCGTTCGTTGTAGCCCACGTTAGCGGCTGTGAGTTCATTCACTTTGATGATCGACGTGCCCAGGCTTCCCTTGTAGGTGCTGTTTCCACCGCAAATATTATCGGCCGCAATGCGCGCCTGCCGATTTGCCGGGCCGGCCAGCGGGATAGCCACCTTGCCTTTGAACACCGGGTCGATGACCTCAATGACATCGCCGACTGCGAATATATCCGGGTCTGGCGTGCGCAGTTTTTCATCCACCACGATATGTCCCCGCGGCCCCAGTTCCAGGCCTGCTGCCTTGGCCAACCCGGAATTCGGCCTCACCCCCAGGCAGAGTGCGCCCAGATCGCAATCCAGGCTTCGCCCATCGCTCAATTGCACTTGCAGGCCATTCTCAGTTTTTTTCACGCCTGCCAGTCCCACGCCCAATTCCACGCCCAGGCCATTGCGGCGCAATTCCTCCACCAACAAGTTGCTCATTTCCCAGTCCAGGCAAGGCATAATAAAATTGGCCAGTTCCACCAGGGTCACTTCCAAACCGCGCTCATGCAGATTCTCGGCCAATTCTATGCCCACGAACCCACCGCCGACCACGACAGCCCGCTTCGCCCCGGCAGCCAGGCTTCGTTCCAGCTTATCCATATCGTCCAGAGTCCACAGCCTATGCACGCCTGGCAAGTCCACCCCGGGGATAGGCAGCTGGCATGGCTCCGAGCCGGTTGCCAGAACCAGCTTATCGTACTTTTCCACCTTTTCCTCGCCGCTGTCTAAATAACGCAGCCGCACGCTTTTATTTGCACGGTCGATGCTCAGAGCCTCGCAGCGCACGCGCACATCCACGTTGAAGCGACCATTAAACTCTTCCGGAGTCATCAGCAAAAGAGACTCGCGCTCTGGAATCACCCTGCCGAGGTTGTAAGGCAAGCCGCAATTGGCGTATGAGATATTGGCGCCGCGCTCAACCATGATAATCTCGGCTTTCTCATCAAGCCGACGCAGACGCGCCGCAGTACCAGCACCACCAGCCACACCACCAATGATAACAACTCGCATAAAAGACTCCAATGAAAAATTATTTGCAGACAAAAATAAAAAACAAGTAGTCAAGTTTTGCAGAGGGGTGCAAAGGGGGAGGAAAGAGCTTCAAGCCCTTTCCTCCCCTTCACGATCACCTGCCTATCCCTGCTTGGATCAGCACTGGCAGGACAGTTTCGGCATTTTGGCCAGCACTACCTTTTCGGCCTCAAGGCTCCAGAGGCCGTTGTTGCTGGCGCAGATTTCCGCCAATTCCGCAAACACCGGGTTTTTCTTGCCCAGTTCGGCGAAATCCGCAATCGCAGTCAAGGGGAAATCGACATGCGTATAGATCAACTTTTTGCCGCCGGGGATGTTAGGCAGATTCAGGGTCGCGTCCTTGGTCGCAGTCAGACCGCCGACATGGGTGATCATCATGGACGGATTCAACCGGCCTTTGCCCATCAGGTCCAAGGCCTCCCGGATGTCATCAGTCGTGCCGCCGCTGGTGCCGACGATGTGCGTGCCGGCATAGTGCACATTATAGAAATTCATCCTGGCGGTGAACTTCGGGTCGGTCGGGCCGGCAAAGAAGTCCAAGCAGCCGTCCCTGCCGAGAATGGCGTCACCCTGTTCGACGACAGCCGCGACTGGCGCCAAAACGAACACGTCGTCATAGCCGGTGCCTCCGGAAAGCTCCATCAGCTTGTCAACCGCATCCGGGGTCTTGGTGTTGACGTACACCAGCTTGATGCCGTGCGCCTTGGCGTCTTCCGGCGTCAGGATGGCCTTGGCTCGTTCGAGCCGAGCGTCGTCAATGTCAGTCACCACAATCAATCCTGGCCGGCGCGGGCCGTGCACCAGGTAATCAATCAAGCCCAGGCCCATGGGGCCAGCGCTGGCCAGACAGGCGCATTTGCCGCCTTCGACAATCCCCATGTTGTGGGTGTAAGTGCCTGGCGGAATATGGTAATGGGCATGACAAGCGCCAATCAGGCAGCTCATCGGCTCGCTCAGCGACGCCATGAAAAAGGCATCACCGGTATACTTCAGCAGGCAATCCACCTCCATGACGCAAGAGGGAATGCGGACGTAGGTGGCAGCGCCGCCCAATGTCGGGAAAGAGTATCCGGGAGCATCAAGGCTGCCCTTGTACATCAAAGCCGGCTGGATGCCAAAGTGATCGCCCGGCTTGAACTGATCCTTCCACTTGGCGCCGACTTCCAGAATCCGGCCAGAGAATTCGTGGCCCACGATCGGCGGATTCGTCGCACAATCTTTTGGCACCCGCTTGTGGTCAGCGCCCTGCTGAGCCGCCTTATAGGTCGACATGCAGATCGAGTCGCAGATCACTTCTGCGATGATGCCGTCATCGCCGCACGGCGGAAGTTCAAATGTCTCCAGGCGCAAATCGTTCTTGCCATACAGACGCAACGCGGTCGTTTTCATCATTCAGTTCCTTTCCTTATGTTCATCGGCCACGATTGACCATCCTTGATTCATTCAAACACATCGCAAAATGATAATGTACTCCAAAACCGCCGGAGATAAAACCGCCGACGGCAAAAAAAACCTATTTCCAATGTTGTCCTATCAGACCGCTGAACTATCCTACAGTTCCGCCGGTGACGCCTGCTCAAAAATCAACCGCTCGGTCGTCGCCCTCCTCGCAATCCATAACCTAAAGAAATCGACGCTATATCTGCTGTAATTGACAAAAACAAATCATCTCATGACAACTTCCCATCATGCTTGAAACTTTTTGCAAAAGGTATTGCCGCGTGCTTGCCAGTGCTTGAAATGATGGCATATTGATTGACGACGGAGGCAGCCTTGAGCCAAGCACGGCGCGCGGCCAGCCTGCACTACTATCGACCAACTTCTTATTTTTGGGAGAAAGATTATTTCCAAATCAGCAACTATGTGTCTCCCTTTTCAGTGGTTATAAAAACAACCAAAGACAAAAATTTCGTGTCCTTTCGTGTTTTTCGTGGTTATCAAAATTTAAATTAGGCCAAGGAGAAAAAAGCTGCCATGCGTTATCCGGAATCCGACGAATCCTTCCGCTGCGTCACCTCGCTTACGCCGACCGTCTGCGACCTCTGCGGCGTCCGGCGGCCAGCTCAATGCGGCGACGAACCCATCGCGGCTGTCATGGAAGCCGCCAAAGAACAACTAAATGGCGACCTCATTGAAAAAGTCCTTATCTTCGCCCCGGATGCGGTCGGTATCCACCTCTGGGAAAAATTTCCGGAACATCTTGCGGCGGTTGAAGCCATTGCACCTTTGCGGATTCCCATCCGGGTGGTGATGCCGAGCGTCACGCCGGTTTGTTTCGCTTCCATGTTCTCTGGCGCTCTGCCGGAAGTCCACGGCATTCGCGAATACGCGAAGCCGGTGCTGACCTGCGAAACGCTCTTTAACGTCTTTCCCGAGGCAGACTGGAAAACCGCCATTGTCGCTGTCAACGGTTGCAGCATGGACACCATTTTCCGGAAACGCCGGGGGATGACCTACATATCAACTCCTAAAGACACCGACACCCTCGCTTTCAGCGAATATCTGCTGCGCCAGCCACAGTACGACTTCGTGCTCAGCTACGCCTATGACTATGACCACGCCGGCCATGCAGGCGGGCCATTCTCGGCAGACGCTATCACCGCGTTCAAAACTAATCTCGACACCTTCCAGAAACTGGCCGCTTTGACTGACGAAGTCTGGGCTGACCGCAATCGCCTCATCGTCTTCGCGCCTGACCACGGCCAGCATGACACTGACAATGGCCGCGGCGGCCACGGCCAGGACATCCCGGAAGACATGCTGGTCTACCACTTCTATGCCATCCGACCGGCCCGCCGCTGACAACGCCCTACCCCAATCACAACCCTCGTTAACGGAACCCAACCATGCGCGTTTTTCCCCTCTATCCCCTACGTCGAAACCTATGCCTCCACGGCTGCTGGGACTTTGCCTGGCTTGAAGACGCTTCCACGCCGCTGGCAGACCTGGATTTCACCAACCTCAACTTCAACGACTTCCAGGCTGTCCCCGGCGTCTTTGACACGGACATCAAGCGCTATGGCAAGCGCGGCATCGGCGTCTACCGCAAACGCATCGTCTTTCCGTCCTCGGGTCGGCTCCGGCTCCGGGTCGGCGGCCTTGGCCTGGCCGCTCGCTTCTTCTGCGACGGCGCGGAAATCGGCGCCACAGAACTGGCCTTCTCCACCTTCGCCATTGACTTCACGCCAGCCGCTCCGGGGCCTGTGCACGAGCTGGTCATCGCAGTCGATAACCGCTTCATCCCCCAGGCTTCGGCCATCTTCTCGCCTTATTTCGACTTCTACGGCTATGGCGGCATCTTCCGTTCGCTTAGCCTCGAAGAACTGCCGGAGACGTTTATCGAACGCGCCCAAATCACCACGCTGGACCGCGACACCGGCGCCATCCAAGTACGCCTCCGCCTTGGCGGCCAAATCCCCAGCCGGCTGACCGTGACGCCGTCCTTTGACGGCAGCGACGCTCTCCCCGCCTTGGAGACACAGCCGGTCAACGGCGAAGCCGTCTTCACACTCCAGACGCCCAACCCGCGCCTCTGGTCGCCGGAGCAGCCTTGCCTCCACACGCTTAAGCTCACTATCCCTGGCGACGCCATCGTCGAACGCTTTGGCTTACGCACCATCGAAACCTGCGGCGAAAACATCCTCCTCAATGGCAAGCCGGTCTTTCTCAAGGGCGTTTGTCGCCATGAAGCGCACCCCCAACTCGGCCCGACCCAGAACGAGCATCTAATCGCCAGCGACCTGCTCCTGCTGAAAAATCTCGGCGCCAACTTTATCCGCTGCGTACACTATCCGCAAGACCAGGCTTTTCTGGATATGTGTGACGAAACCGGGTTCCTGGTCTGGCAGGAAAGCATGGGATGGAACAACCCTGAAAAAGACGCCTTGAACGAGCACTTCTTCCAATGCCAGGTCGAACAGACCAAGCTCATGGTTCAAAACAGCGTCAACCACCCGAGCATCATCTTATGGGGATTCCTCAACGAATGTTGCTCGCACACCCCGGGCGGCCGCATCCTCCACCAAAAATTGGCTGAGACCATCCGCGCTGAAGACCCACGCTTCCTCGTCACCTACGCTTGCAGTAAAACCAACTTCACGCCGGAGGGCAAGCCGGTTGATCTCTGTTTGGACTTGGTCGACGTCGTGGCCTTCAACACCTATCCAGGCTGGATCAGACAGGACTGCACTTGGACCGACCAGTCGTCCCCGCTGATTGCTCCGGAGGTCGATCGCATCGCCAGCCTGGCCAACACGATTCCGGCAGCCGGCAAGCCAGCCATCATGTCTGAAATAGGCTGTTGCGCCCTCTATGGCTGCCATGACCTGGGCATGGCGCAATGGTCCGAAGAGCACCAGGCCGACTACATGAGCGAAGCCTGCCGAAGCATCTTCGCCCACCCACGCTTCGTTGGACTGTCGCTCTGGCAATTCTGCGACAGCCGCTCCTACGTCAACGCTGCGCCCGGCGTCCGCAGCAAGCCGCGTGGCTTCAACTGCGCTGGATTAGTCGATGAATACCGCCGTCCCAAACTGGCCTATAACGCCGTCAAAGAAGCCTTCCAGGCGCAACCAGCCTCTATGAAGGCGTGACCGCCGCCCTGCCCCAAAAATACGTCCAATATGTCCAGAACGCCGACCGCGCCATCATCTGAAGCCGACAAACAGCCTATTGACCTGTCCGCCGCCCGCGAAACCCTCGGGCGTGACGAGTCGACTCAGGCCTTCATGCGTTACCTGCGCCAAGAACGGCAGGCTTCAGAACATACGGTCAAAAATTATTTTCTGGACTTAGCGCATTTTCTTCATCTCAACCAGGAGATTGCGGTTGATGGCCGCTGCTGCTGGCAACTTGTTTCTGACCGCGTTGCCCGTCGTTTTGCAGCGTCGCTCGCTGCCAGTGGTCGGCAGCGCAGCTCCATCAACCGCAAACTCTCCAGCCTGCGCTCGTTCTACCGCTTCCTGATGCGGGAAAATCTCGTTCAGGCCAATCCATTCCACCTCATCAGCGGCGTCAAAACCGGCCGACGCCTGCCGGTGACGCTGGATGTGGCCCAAGTCAGCCGCCTGCTGGACGCGCCAAATGCCTACTGGGGCCGACAACTTGCCGCCGAACGCCAAGACCGGCGCGGTGACGCCGAATTCGCTGCTGCTCGGGATACTGCCATCCTCGAAGTGATTTACAGCGGCGGCCTGCGCGTCAGCGAAGCCATGGGCATTAACCTGGAAGATATCGGCTTTCTCGGCAATGTCTTCAAGGTTCGCGGCAAAGGCCGCAAGGAACGCCTCTGCTACCTCGGGAAACCTGCGGCCAAGGCATTGCGGGAATACCTCCGCCTTCGCGAAGATCGCGGTCTTGCCGCTCGCCGCGAGCCAGGGCCGCTTTTCCTGAATTTAGCGGGTGGGCGCCTCACCACTCGCTCCGTGGAACGGTCGTTCAAGCTCTATGTCCACGAGGCAGGGCTGCCAGCGGATTGTACCCCGCACAAACTCCGCCACTCCTTTGCCACCCACATGCTGGCAGCTGGCGCCGACCTGCGCGAAGTCCAGGACTTGCTCGGCCATGCCAGCCTCACCAGCACCCAAATCTATACCCACATTGACATCGCCCGCCTGGTTGAAGTCTATGCCAAGGCACACCCCAAAGCATGACCCCGCCGCGCGCCACCGCCCTTCTTTCAACCCAGCCCCTGGCATCGCCGCCAACCTCTTCCAAGGAGCAACACCCCCATGACCACCACTCTTCGCGACCGCCTCTGGCTCTGGTGCCACAACGCCGGCGTCTACAACCGAATCAAATCTTTGGGCGGCGAATCCGACTTTACGCCGGTCGAAGCCGCGACGTATCTCGGCATCCATAATCTCCTCATGGTCGTCTATGGCGGCCAACCAGTGCCGCCCTTCGCACCAATCCAAAAGAAATTCGAACCGTTCGACCGCGTGGTCTGGTCTCTGATCGGCGACGCCGGCTCAAAACACCAAGACCCAACCGCGGATTTACAGGAAGTGCTCGCGCTCCACCGCCAATTCCCCAATGTGGTCGGCGGCATTATGGATGACTTCATGCAGCGCGGCGACACCTTCGATTTAAAGGAAATTTCCCGCTGCATGCGAGCTGAAAAGCTCCCGCTGTGGGTTGTGGTCTACACGCACGAACTTGATCGCCCTGACTTGCAGGAAAAACTCGAACTATGCGATGTTATCGCCTTCTGGACCTGGCATGCCAAACACCTGACTCAGCTGCCGGAAAACATGGCTCGCTTGAAAGCCATGGCGCCGCACCATAAAATCGCCCTCGGATGCTATCTGTGGGACTTTGGCGACGGCGCCACGCTATCCGTTGACCAGATGCGCTTCCAATGCGACCTGGGACTCCAGTACTTGCGTGACAAGACCATCAACGACATGATCATCCTCGGCAGCCCACTTGTCGGCATGAATCTCCCGACCATTGATTGGACCCGCGACTGGGTACGGCAGAATCGCGACTGCATTCTCCCAGCCTGACCAGCAACCTAGGGTGGACTATCCGTCCCCAGCCTAATTTATGTGTCACCCTTACAGGGCGCGTGAGCCGCAGTGTTCGAAACTAAGTCAAGCATTTTAGAAAACGGTGAGGTCAAGAGAAAGGAGGGTCAACGAATACGACCAAATCCTACCTGTGCGGTTCCGCGACCG
>JAAZKI010000560.1 GCA_012799905.1 Lentisphaerota bacterium
GATATCGTGACTATGAGTACTTAAAACTGAAAGTTTATGAATTGCCGTCAATGGTGCTAACCAAGAGAATGCTGAGTTCCTGCTCAAAATGACCATGTTTTTTCGCAAAACCCGGAAGAGCCACTTTTTCCTATGATGGCGAACGACAGGTCATAAAAGCTTTATCTTATACTTCTGAAACGGGGAAGTCTTATGCTCTGGTAGGGAGAAGCGGCTCTGGCAAGTCAACTTTAGTCAATCTGATTGGAAGATTCTTTGATGCTGACAGCGGAAATATCTATATTGAAGGACAAAATATTAAAACGATGTCAGAAGATGATATTTTTGACAAAGTCTGCATTGTATTCCAAAAACAACAGCTGGCAAAGGACTCGATTTTTGAAAATGTACATATGTATGACCGAAGTAAAGGCGAAAATGATGTCATCCGCGCATTAGAAAAGGCTAATGCTATGGATATTGTCAATAATTTGGACCAGGGAATTTATAAGATTTACGGCCCCGAAGGCACTTATTTTTCCGGCAGAGAAATCCAAAGAATATCTTTGGCAAGAGCCTTTCTAAAAGATAGCCCAATACTTCTTTTAGATGAAGCCATGGCATTTGTCGACGCCGACAACGAAATGGAAATCCTGGAAGCCATCAATAGGCTGAAAGAAAATAAAACAACGATTATGATTCTTCATCGATTGAATTCTGCCAAGTCCTTTGATGAAATTATCATGATGGAAGACGGAAGGATTATCGGAAGCGGCCCGCATGATCAATTGATAAGCGCCTGCCAAGAGTATCGAAAGTTGTACGAAGAATACCAGCAAACCGTAAAGTGGAGGGTAAGGAATGCTTAAGTTCCTACAAGAAAAATTCTTGCTTTCCGAGCAGGGCGCCAGGAATATATTTAAAGCGAACCTATGGTCAGCACTTCTCGACTTCATCAGAATTCTTCCGTATGGCTTAGCGACTTTTTTCATCATGGAGTCGGTCAAAGTCTTTTTGCTTAAAAGTCAGGAAAGCTACTCTCTCCGCATTTATCTTGTCGCCACTGCTGTAATATGCTTGTTGCAATATATCATCCACCGGCGCCAGTACAATGCGGCATTTTACAATACTTACCGCGAGTCGACGCGAATCAGGGTCGATATCGCAGAGAGAATCAGAAAGCTCCCTTTGTCATTTTTTGAAAAAAAGGACATTTCTGATTTAACTGCGACAATTCTCGGCGACGTTGCAGTTATTGAGGAAGCATATTCACATTCGATTCCGCAGTTTTTTGGCGCTTTTATTTCAGTTAGTGTAATTTTTTCAGGGTATCTTATTTTTAGCCCCAAGCTTGCCTTTGCCATGTATTGGCCTGTGCTTGCAGTCGCTATCCTAATCGTATTTCTGAAAGGCAAATTATCTAGAAATGAGTGGCGACATTCAAATCAAAAACGAATGGTAGCTGATAAAATTCAAGAAGGACTGGATAATATCCTTGATATCAAGGCATACAAGACCAAGGATATCACCCGGTCAGACTTCAGGGAGGAGCTGGCGAAAGAGTTTGAGGCGCATACTAAAAGCGAGGCAGGCATGGCGGCAGTATTGGCGCCCATGAATAGCATCCTTACCTTAGGCAGCCTCACTTCCACCTACGTTCTTATGCAGGCTTATCAAAAAGGAACGATAAGCTTGACGATTTTTCTTCCGCTGGTAGTTATTGCCTTCGTAATTTATGAGCCGATTAGAGCCGTAATGCCGTCCACAATGCAGCTTATCATGATGGAAGTGCCTGTTGCAAGAATGAAGGAAATCATCTCAATCCCAAGCATGGACGGAGAAAAAGACAACATCGAAAACTTCGACATAAATTTTGCCAATGTCAGCTTTGCCTATGAAGGCAGCGCCTATGTCCTGAAAGGGATTAATTTAACCATAAAACAGGGTGAAGTCACCGCCTTGGTAGGCCCATCCGGTTCCGGCAAATCGAGTTTAGCCAAGCTGGCCATACGATTTTGGGACCCGCAAATAGGGAAAGTGACTTTAGGAGGCCACGATATTTCCCAGGTCGACCCTGAACACCTGTACAAGTATTATTCCATGGTATTCCAGAATGTGCTTCTTTTCAACAATACCATTATGGAAAATGTCCGAATCGGAAATCCGGATGCTTCCGACCAGGAAGTCGTGGATGCCTGCAAGGCTGCAATGGCGCATGACTTTATAAGTCGCTTGCCACAAGGATATAACACGATGGTCGGCGAAGACGGCAGGCTGCTGTCAGGAGGAGAAAGGCAAAGAATTTCCATCGCCCGGGCCATACTGAAAAATGCGCCAATTATTATATTGGACGAAGCTTCAGCCAGCATGGATGCGGAAAACGAAGCCCGTTTCCAGGAAGCCCTGTCCAATCTGATTAAGGACAAGACTGTCATCACCATCGCCCATAGGCTCAGAACCGTGGCTGATGCCGACAAAATCGTGGTACTGGAGCAAGGACGCATCGTCGAAGAAGGAAATTTTGCCAGCCTGATGGAGCGCGAAGGACTATTCCACCGGCTTTGGGATAAACAAACTTCGACGACTATTGCCGGAGCAGTAGGGAGCGCTTAGGGGCACTCTCTCAGCGCAGGCCGCGTTGCTTGAGTATGGGCAGTATCACATTGGCAGCATTGGTGGTGATGGAGTCCATGCCGCAGGGCAGCACCTTGTCCAGCGCCTCTGCATTGTCTACCGGGCAGACGTCCACGGCAATGTCACGCGCATGGAAAAAGGCCACTTCCTCTGCCGTGATTTCATGCGTCCAGATGCAGGTTTTGTTGATGATGTCGTAGGCATCCGGCAGGGGCTCCTTCAGATAGCGGTCCGGGAAGCCTTGCAGCGGCAGCGTCGGCTCCAGCTCACGATAGAGCTTCATCAGCCGAGTATGGAAGGACAAGGCCATAACCTGCGACAGCAACTCACGGCGACGCAGATAGTCGAGAACCTGCAAGGCAACGTCCTCGCTGGTGTCCTTAAGCTCCACCAGCAAAAACATGTCAGACCGCACCGCGAGGATCGCCTCAATGGCCTCTTCCAAAGTGGGTATGCGCGTGTCGGCAAAGGCGGAGTTTTTCCAACTGCCGAAATCCAATTCACGCAGTTCCGCCAAGCTCATATCACGCACGCGGCCGTGGCCATTGCTGCAGCGCTCCAGGGTGGCGTCGTGAGTGACGACCAGCTGTCCATCACGAGTGGGATGGACATCGAATTCAATGGCGTCAACACCAAGCTGCGCTGCCGCCACAAAAGACGGAATCGTATTCTCCGGGTACAGTGACGGCAGGCCGCGATGGCCGATGACCTGAAGCTTTTTTACCGACATCATTCAAATCTCCCTGATTGCGTGCCAAACAAACAAAAAAGAGGAACAGGAGCTCGGATCGCAAAAGCGCACCAAGCAGCTGTCCACTAAAACGTCCTATTCCGCGCCCAGCAGCTCCGCCTGGCTCTGTTCAAGTTGCCAGTAGGCGCCACGCTGCGCCAGCAGTTCGCGCCGTGCACCGCGCTCGACAATGCGTCCGTCCGCCATGACCAGGATCACATCCGCATCGCGAATAGTCGATAGCCGATGGGCAATGACCAGACAGGTTCGTCCCTTCATCAGGTGAATCATCGCCCGTTGCACGCACATTTCCGTGCGGGTGTCCACGTTAGACGTCGCTTCGTCCAGGATCAATATCGGCGGGTCTGCCAGCACGGCGCGGGCGATGGACACCAGCTGCCGCTGACCCTGGCTCAAGTTGCCGCCATTTTCGCTCAGAATCGTGTCGTAGCCCTGCGGCAGGCGGCGGATAAAGGCGTCGGCGCCAGCTGTACGCGCCGCCTCCTCGACCTCGGCGTCGCTGCTTTCCAAGCGACCATAGCGAATGTTATCCCGTACGCTTCCCGAGAACAGCTGGGTGTCTTGCAGCACCATCGCCATGGCCTGACGTAGGCTCTGCCGGGGAAGCTGGGTAATGGGCACGCCATCAAGGCAGATACGACCTTGCTGCGGCTCGTAAAAGCGCATCAGCAGACTGACCACGGTGGTCTTGCCAGCGCCCGTGCTGCCTACCAGGGCGACTTTCTGCCCAGGCTTAACCAACAGCGAGAAGTCCCGCAGCACGGGCTCACCTTCCTTATAGGAAAAACATACATTCTCAAAACTGAGTTCGCCACGTACAACTGTCAGCGGCTGCGCATCGGCGGCGTCGGCCGGCTCAGGCGCCTCATCCATCATGGCAAAAACCCGTTCCGCGCCTGCGAGCGCCGACTGGATGTCATTATACTGGGTGGCAATGTGGTTCAACGGCCGGGAGAACTGCCGCGTATATTGAATAAAGGCAGCGATGACGCCGACCGTGATGTCGCCATGCAGCGCCAGCCAGCCGCCATAGCCCGCCAGCAAGGCGTAGCCAACGTTGTTGAGAAGATTCATCAAGGGCGGCACAATGCCGGATAACACCCGCGCCCGGATGCCGGTGCGGCGCAATTCCTGGTTGAGGACGGTAAAATCAGCGATGGCCTGCTCCTCGTGATTGAAGGCCTTGACCGTCTTCTGCGCACTGATGATTTCTTCAATGTGCCCATTGAGCAATCCCAGCATGGTCTGCTGAGCCAGAAAATTCGCACGAATGCGCTTGGCGACCACCTTAGTCAGCAGAAAGCTGAATGGAACCGTCACCATCGCTGTCAAGGTCAGGCGACCGCTGAGCAGCAACATGGACAGCAGCGCTCCAAACAAGGTGATGACGCTGCCGAAAAATTGCACCACGCCGCGGGCCAGCACCTGCGCCACCATTTCAATGTCATTGGTCATTCGGCTGAGAATCTCGCCATGCGTCCGTCCATCAAAAAAGCTCAACGGCAACGTCTGCAACTTGGCGAACAAATCACGACGCAATTCGCACACCGTGTCCTGTGATATCTTGGCTGACAGCCAGCCTTGCAGGAAAGACACCAATGCATTGCCCACATAGACCAGCAGCATGAACAACAGCATCAGCAGCAACTGCTCCATGTCCACTGACACGCCATTTTTCACCACCTTCAACGAGTCAATGGCGCGGCCCAGAAACCAGGGACTTAACAGCGACAAACAACTGCCGGAAATAACCAGCGCGAAGACCAGCAGAAGCCACGGCGTCCGCCCACGCAAGTACCTCAACAAGCGCAGAAAACTGCCGCGCGCATCCCGGGCGCGGACAATCTGCCGTCCCATGCCGCGGTGTCCGCCGCCGCGTCCTCTGTGGTGGCCATGCCGCCCGCCGCCACCGCTGGCAGCATCGGCAGCCAGGCCGCGTTCCACTAACGCCTGCCAACGCGGCGGCAAATTGAGTTTCAGGGCGGGCTTCTTCGGCTCAGTCATGGCGCAGCCCTCCCTTCTCGCTCCGCGACGATAAATCCTCGCCCGTCTGCGATTCGACAATCTCCTGGTAAACCCGACAGGAGCGCAGCAGCTCGGCATGGCGCCCTTGACCGACAATCACGCCGTCTTGCAGCACCACAATCCGGTCAGCATTGGATACCGACGATATTCGCTGGGCTATTTGCAGAATACTCATGTTGGCGCAGGCTTCCTTCAAGCTCGCTTGGAGGCGCCTCTCCGTCTCCACGTCAATCGCTGACATGCTGTCATCCAGAATCAGCAGCGACGGCTTTTTCAGCAGGGCTCTGGCAATCGCCAGCCGTTGCTTCTGGCCGCCGGAAAGAGTGACACCGCGCTGGCCGACCAATGTTTCGTAACCGTCCTTGAAAGACATCACAAAATCGTGCGCCTGCGCCACTCGCGCCGCCTCTTCAATCTCTTCCTGGGATGCCGTGCTTTTCCCCCAGCGGATATTTTCAGCCACCGTGCCGCTGAACAGCACAGACTCTTGCAGCACCATGCTCATCTTATCCCGCAAATCGCTCAGGCGACATTCGCGCACATCGCAGCCATCAACGAGCACCGCGCCGCCTGTCACATCATAGAAGCGCGGCAACAAATGCACCAGCGTACTCTTGCCGGAACCCGTGGAACCCAGCACCGCCACCCTCTCGCCCGGCTGAATCGAAAAATCCACGCCCTGCAAAACCGGCGCGCCAGACGCGCCCGGATAGCGAAAACTCACCTCGCGGAATTCGACCGCCGCTGCGTGGCGCTCTCTTGTTTCCACTGCGGCGACTGGCCTGGCGTCCTCGGGGTCAACGACAGACGGCTCAGTGTCCATCACTGCCGTGATGCGGTCTGCCGAAGCTTTGGCGCGGGAAAAGTCAGTCAGCACAAAGGCGGCGAACATGAATGAGAAAAGAATTTGGGTGATGTAATTGACCATCGCCATCACCTCGCCGACGGTGAGTTCGCCGTTGCGCACTGTCCAGCCGCCGACATAGAGCACTGCCAGAATGCCCATATTCATAATCAGCATAGTCAGAGGCATCATGCCGGACATGAAGCGCGCCGTCCGCAGATGCTGATCCGCCAGGCCGCGATTCTCTCGCTCGAAACGCCGCTTTTCGTATTCGCTGCGGCCAAAGGCCTTCACCACCCGGATACCGGCGAGATTTTCTTGTAGGGCAGCGTTCAAGCGGTCAATCTTCTCCTGAATCAGGGTGAACATTGGCTGGCTATAGCGAAAAGTCAACAGGCTCAAAAAGAGAATCAGCGGCACCAGCAAAAGCAAGATACCTGCCAGGCGTATGTCGATGAGCAGGGCCATCACTATGCCTCCCAGGCACATCATCGGCTGCCGCACCAGCATCCGCAGGCACATCACCAGCATATGCTGGACTTGGCCGACATCCTGCGTCAAACGCGTGATCAACGACGCTGTTGAAAACCGGTCGGTTTCCGCAAAGGACAGCGACATCACCTTGCGAAACAACGCCTGGCGCAATTCCGCGCCGAAATTCTGTCCGGCCAGGCTGGAAAAGTAGGTGCAGCCAGCGCCGCCAATCACTGCCAGCGCCGATGTGCCCAGCATGAGCAGGCAGGTCACCCCGATCAGCCGCAAATCGCCCTTGCCAACGCCGTCGTCAATAATCCGCGCCATGAAACGCGGCTGAATCAAGTCCAAGGCGACCTCGATAATCATGAACAAGGGCGCCATGGCGATCTGCCAGCGATATGGCGCCATGTATCGCAACAATTTTCTCACGTGGACTGCTTGTCCTTATCTTTCGCGCTAAGGAAAACTCACGCCCCGGCGGTCATCGTCCCCCAGCGAACGGCAACAAGCGTGCGCATCCGCCCACCCTGTCCACAAAAAACGCCTCTATACGCAAAAAATTGCACGAGGCGTTTGCGCAAGCCGCGTTCGGTCGTAGCTTACCAGTAGAGACGGGTCAAGCCAGTCCAATGAGGCTTTCTGGTGATTTGCCCGACCTTAGCCCAGGGAAAACCCTTTCATTCCACAACGGAGTTTCCGTAGTTCGTCATCCCTGCGTCTGTACATGGAACGACGACACGGGGCTACGCCTTCTGAATGCTCTCAACCAGCTTGTAGACCGTGCTGCCTGGCTTCCGAGGCCAATCCTGACAAGGCGGGTTGTCCCGAGCCTTGGCGCGTTCCACGGCGTCGTCGATCATCTCCTGCGTGATCTTGCGGATGTCGATCCCTTTGTCGTAATCCGGCAAGTACTGTTTAAGTCGAGTTGTGCACTGCTGCGAATTCGCGACACCCTTACCGTCCTCGAAGTGAAGCAAGAGCCAGTACTCGAACGAGGGATTGCTAAGCGCGAACTTGTAAATATCGGCGCCTTTCGTCCACTTGTGCAGCTGCGCTAACTGCTCTTCTGTCCACTGGTCCTTGTCGACAACCAGCCAGGCTTCCCAAGGGAACTTGTCGGATGGCTTGAGCCCTTCGCGATCCAGGTGCTCCTTCATGCGTTTCAGGACATGCGGTGGGGCACTGTCATGCTTGCCTTTCAGGCAGTGAACACGAACGACGGAGTTCGAGCCGCTGAACCGCTCAAAGTACTGAGGCTCCGTCTTCACGCCCTCAGTTGCAATAATAAAAAGCTTCCGATAGCGGAGCTGTCCAAGTCGTCTATCAAACTTCCGTCGTTTTCCCGTCATCAGCTCTCTCCCCCGGCGCTCTCCTCCGGCTGGAAGGGCCGCCTGTCGTGACAGAGCAGGATGCGGGGGACGCCACCGAGTCGTCCCTGCAAATAACTCTTCCGCACGTCTTTGTCGTGGCGGACATCTTTGTAGTCGCTGAAGGACAATAGGGTAGACACACCTGAGCGGTCACGTTCCACTATCCACATTTCGTCGCGTCGGAAGATATCCTGGTCCATCAGCAGCACGTCGTGGGTCGTGAACAGCAACTGCGACCGCGACTCTGACGAGCAGTTGGCCAGGTATGCCTCAATGAGTTGGCGGGTCAGCAACGTGTGCAGGCTTCGGTCAAGTTCATCGATCACGACGACCTTCGGCACAGTCGCCTCTGACAGTTGCAGAAATGCCGGCAGCAGATCGATCACGCGCTGCGCACCATCCGATTCCTGGCACATCTCAAACCTGGCCTCGGCGCCATCTGTTCTCGGATGGTATGACACGAGCTTTTTCGCGACCAACTCGTCTCCCTCTCTGCTTACGATGTAGCGCTCATTAATCGGCTCGTTGCGGATGCGAACCGTCATGTCTTCCTTAACATCCTCCTGGAGCTTCGTTTTCAATGGTGCTGGAATGGGAATCTCATCGAACGGAATATCTTCACCTCCAAGATGGGTGATGCCGGTGTCGAGAAGCGGCAGAAGTTTATTCATTGAGGGATAGAGCGGATGGCTCTCGTCCAGGAAATTCTCAAACTGCTGAAACCTTGAGTCCGGGGCGACCAACTCCAGCGTATCTTTGAACCAGTCGTAGACAAGGCGGAAACGCTCGACTTTCTGCGACACCGAATTAGTCAGGAACAGTTGATTGTCGCGGGTTCCCTGGAATGCGAATTGCAGAAACTGGTCTGTTGCGAGGGATTCGTCGAAATTCGGCCTGCCATCGCGACGGTCGTACAGCACCGTCTCCTTGGTGCTGCTGATGTGAACCAGCTTCTCTTCGACAACCGCCTTCCGGTTCAGGGAGAAGCTGAACTCATAGATGTCCCCGCCGATTAAAAGCTCAAAGGTAAAACGCGACGGCCTGCGCTCGCTTCCGGGTTCCAGGCGGAAGGTGTCTACCTGGATACGTTCGTCAGGCCGCGTTCCTCGAACTACAAATGCCTTGGCAAAGTTCAGCGCCTTGAAAAAGTTGGTCTTACCCGACGCATTGCCACCGTAAATGGCAGCCACCGGAAGCACCCTCATCCGGTACTTAGGGAGCTTGGGAACACGCTCTCCGTGCTTGCGCTCGCGGCTGGCTACCATCGAAAAGGTCACTGAGTCACGAAACGACATCCAATTTTCAAGAGAAAATCGTATAAGCATGGCGTTGCCTCCTTGCGTGTAAAAATCTCATTAACTACATTCAATATAGCGCAAAAAGGCTTTTCAACAACCATAAAAGCGAAAATATCTCGTTATCTGCTGTTAGAAAGCGGCAAAAGCCATGTTTTTCGCAAAATCGGAAAGAGCCAGGGAAAACTATCTACAGCGCGATTCGGTTCATCACTGTGCGCCTCCATCTAAGATTCACGGCAGAGAGAAGAACAGCTGTTTGCGAGTCTTCCCTGATTGAATATCCTGCCAAAGATAGTTCACGGCAGAAGCGGCACGGGACACACCGAAAGGGACAACACCAAGAGACTCAGGAGCACGGGCTTCTCTACCAACGACAGTTTTAATTTGCTGATAAGTCGCGGTCGGAGAGTACGCCTTCGTTTTCTGCCGATACTGAACCAGTGCGGGCAGCAGTGTATGGATGTAGAGGTCAGACGTCACAAGGCGATTGAGAAGCGCAGGAATATCACGCTTCTTCATCAACTGGAGCGTTGGCAGACCCAGCGCATCCGTAGGCATCATAAGGGGAGTATCTGGCTTCAGTGCCGACCAAAGCATCTTTAATTGCTCAATGCTTGAAGCAGAACGAAACACAGATTCATCAAGCACTGACTTGTTGAACTCTGCGTTTGTCATTGAAAGCAGCTGCTGAAGATCGGGTCGGAAAGAACCGAGACGGCCCAAGAGTGACAGGAGACATGGCGCTATCTCATCGGCCAATGCCAGGCGCTCGGCAAGGTTGACGTAAAGAACACGATTGATCGAATCAACAAGGATGAGATTGAAGTAACTCGGGTGGCGAAGGAATTGCTGCCGCATCGCTAACAAGGCTTCGCAGCGTTCACAAAACTGTTCCGACGGAATGTCCTGCAACTGCCTTTCGTAGTCTTCCAGGCCATGGGCAAGCAGTTCACCGAGTTTTCGGAACTCCACTCCCTGAGCCACCAAGGTTTTGTCTTTCTCATCCGCATATTTTACGGAATGAACAGGCGGCCATTCCACCTTCGGGCCAACCTGAAAAACCGAAAGAACCCCTTTAAAATCATTCGCCGCCAGAACCTCCGACCAGTATCCGGCAGACTGCTGGTCGAACTCACCTGCATACGCAGAAAGCGGCAGCACAAAGACGGAAAATAGAAGAATCAAATGCCTCATATCATCTATTGAGTAATGTGCGAGTTCTTGTACTACTATCACACAACTTCGCACATTACCAACTTTTTAGTTGTTCCATTTAGTTCCCCCAACGGGATTTTCACTCCAGTTCAACAATTGCGAAGGAATGGTAGTCAAGCTCCATTTTCAGGATGCCATTGGCAAAGGAGTGGATAGTGGAGCCAAAATCTCCCAGCTTCAAAGGCGCTCTGACGGGCGGCACCTTTTCCTTAACCTTTTGTTCTTCCAGCCAGAGATAGTCGGGATCAGGCTGCAGCATGCAATCCCTGGCCTTGGAAAACTTGCCGAGGCTGTCATCAAAGGCGATTTCCAAGTTCTGCTTGATGTGCTCTTTGCCGATATGTGAAATCACCGTCAAGGCTTTTGGCAGTTGCTTGTGCTTGTACGCGCTTACATAGATGTCCTTGCCCTTCAACACCTTGGCCGGACGCTTCCAGTAGCCGATGAAGTCCGCTTTCGGCACTTCAAAGGCGTTGTAAATGCGGACAAGCTTATCAAAGATGCCATAGTGGCAGCGGGAGGCGCTGGGCAGCGTGTTGTGCGGCAGCGCTCCTGCCATAAAGGCCTTGGTGATGCGGAATTTATACAATTCCGGGTCTTCTTTTCCACCGCCAAAGCACGCAAGCAGGACGTCATTGGACTGGTAGTCGGCGTTGGTCAGTCCAAAGGGCATGGAGCCCAATTCGCTGGCAAACATCTCAACGCCGTATGTATCCAGGATGTCTTTTCCGTCATGCATGATGGCGCTGCTATGCTGGCGGATATGCTCGCCATTAAACAAATGCGTGGCGAAAGTCGCTGCTGGCACCTGCACAGAGTCGGTGTTGTGCAAGACAATGACTGGGTTCTTGATGCCCGCGTCAAGCTGCACCAGGCATAGCCTGCGGTAAAATTCCCGCTGCGCCAGATAGGGGATGCCGCCGTCGCAGCCATGCTCTTGATTGCGGCAGCTGGGGACGTTGCCAAAATCAAGGTAAATCCCGTCTAAATCCAGGTTTTCCAGCATTTTCTTGAATCTGTACATAAAGAAATTATTGGCTTGCGTCCTTGGGCAACAATCATAGAGGAAGGCTTTGCCTTGTTCGGTGTCGTAGTCAAGCGTGTAGTCCGGCGCGATTTTCCATTCGTCTTTGAAGGCGGCCACTTCCGGGTATTCGTCACTTAGATAGCGGTCGAGATTATAGGGCACATAACGCACCTTATATTTCCTGGCCACGGCAATCTGCTTCTGCATGGCTTTGTTTGGGGGGTAGCTTTCAAAGTTTGGCAGGTCACCGAATGTACGCCCCAGCTTGCCGCCGGGGACAGTGCCGAGGACTAAGTCAATAACCGGATTTTCAACGCGGTTGAGCGCAGTTGTCCAAGACCAAGTAAAAACATTGCAAGGATAATTTTCCGGCAAGGGCCGTACCGGTGTGGCGACAAGGCCGAATTCCAGGTCCAATTCCTCACCTGCCTTTACATCAGCTGCCATGGACACTTCAAACGAAGCCAAGTCAGCGCCCTTTTTCAGGGAAAACACTTGCACCGGAGAATTTTTCCAGCCCTTGCGGGTTTCCGTAAAAAAGCAAAGTCCCTTGTCTTCCATGCCCAGCCAGACCATTGGGAAGAATTGCAACTGCCTCTCGCCGACTGATACTTTATCAGTGATTTTAGCTCCCCAGGAAGGCGCATTAGGACTGGCGTGAATGTATTTGCACAGCTCTGCGGGCATGTCCAAAGTAAGCTTGAGAGACTGCACCGGTTTTTTTGCCGTAAATTTGACCTTATAGTAGGAAACGCCGTCATACTCCACCCAGCCTTCATTGACAATCGCGCAATCCTCGCTGTCGTGGCTGGCGTTGAATTCTGCCCGGTGGTCAGCGACGTTACCAAGTTTGACGGATGCTGCTGTGCAGTCTTTGCCATTGACGGTCAAGCGCGCCGGCGCAGACAGCAAAGCCTCGCCCCGGGAAAATACTGCGGCCGGGAAAAGCGTATTTTCCCAGCGATAGCTCCTGGCGTACATGGAGGCAGTGAACGCCTGACCAGCGCTTTCAACTTGCAGGGGCGTGAACGGCGGGATGATCCGGTTATCAAAAGTCATGGTCGCCCATTCGCCGATGCCCGGGAAATGAAACATCCTTTCATAAAGCTCTTTGCCGCTTTTCCCCTGCAACTGCAAAGTATAGTTCCCGGCCGGATTGCGATTGTCAAAAGGGACGGTCACGGTGCTTTCCTCGCCGACTATCTGTGAGTGTACGACGTCGCCCTGGCTGTTTTTCAAAACAAACGAATAAGGCGCCTCGCCGGGAAACTTTTCCTTAACCATGAAATGGACGACCTTGGTCAGCAGCTTATTCTGGAAGAAACGCGGCGCCAAGGAGAACAATTCCTCATTCAGCTTGAAGGGCAGCATCTGCCGCATCAGTAGTTGGTCTTTTTCCTTGAGTTCAAAAATCAAGGAATCATAGATGCTTTGACGAATGGGAATATCCAAATTCTGCTCCTGGGGCTTCCGGGCAGAAACAGCGAATTCTTGGGAAAAAAGCTTGCGTGGGGCAATTATTCCATCCTTGGTCGCGCCAAGCACCTCATAGACCAGCGTTGTGTCTCTGGGCGAAGAGAAGAGGACTTTTTGGCTTAAGGCGCTGAACTCTGGCGAACCTTGTTCGATGACCTGCATAGCAGGAGCGTCCTTGCACAGGGCTTTTTGGAAGCCTTCCGGCTTGCAGTAGTCGCCATTCCATGAGCTGGAGCACCAGCAGCTGACCGTCGCAAGCATCCATGAACGACTGAAATTGATGGAAAATTCTTCTGTCGGCGCCCCGGCCAAGCCCATGGACTTCCAGGGAATAGCCACTTCTCCGACCCATAATTTGCGGTCATCAATTTGATGGGTTAAAACAGATTTGTATTCCCAATCTTCATTCCAGACATTGTCATAATGCTTATTCGAACAACTCCCGCCTGCGACGTTGCCGCCAAAGCGATACAAAGCATCGCCCAGCAGCACGCGGAACTCAAAAGACTCAAAACCCCAGGCTTCTTCAGCATGTCGGCCGGATTTGCGGTTGCTTCCCATGTTGATTTCAGCGCCGCGCGGAAACAAGGCGGTGAAGCCCAGATAGAGGTTTTCATCATCCCAGAGGTACTTGTAGGTGTTGGGCGGCAAACGCCAGCATTTGAGCGGATCACCACGCAAATCGACCATGCCGACGAGGCTGCCAGCCTGACGCCAAGCCGGATCATCAAGCTTGCCGTCGATAAGCGGCTTTTCTGAAGCTCTTGGAATCACCAGCTTGGCGGGCATTGTCTCGATAATCGGCTTGCTTTCCACGCCGCATTGCTGTTGGATTTCAGCAGGCGAAAGCGCTCTGTTCCATGTTTTCAGCAGGCCAATGCGGTTTTCATCCCCCCAGGGCGCAAGGATGTACCAGGGGTCCTTGTAAGGCCCGATATGCAGATTCGTCACTGCTTTCACCGCCACCTCCTGGGCGCGTCCTTCCAGCAGCTCGCCATTCAAATAGGTGCGGATGCGACTGCCGTCCCAGCTGATGGCCGCGTAGAATTTCTCTCCCGGCTGCATGGGTTTTGGCGATGATATGTAGACATTTTTAGTTTGATCAGAAAACGCAAACAAGCACTTCAGACTAGACAAGTTATAAATTGAGACATACAACCTGCTTTTGGTGCGCAAGGTCAGCATCTGACGCGCCACCCGTTTAGCCGGATCGTGTTTATCGATAGCAAGTTGCGCCAGGATAGTCCCTTGTTCGCCAACCAGGCTTTGCGCCGGGATAGTATATCCCTTTTCGCCAAACGCCATCATACCGTCTTTAATCTCGCCACTGAAATCTATGGCTTGACCAGCCACCTCGACTTGCTTCGGCTGATCAAAAACAAGGCTTAACGTGCTGTCATCCGCATAAAGACAGGCAGCAGCGCATAATGCAATTGCGCATAAGAAATTTCTCATGGTCATGGTTCTACCTTTTTGGGGCTAATTATCTCTTTTGGTTATTTATCATCGTTTCAGGGGATTCCAGGCGATATTATTCGAACCACCGGAAAAGAAGCCGGTGATATACGGATTATTGCTGCTGGCGTATGGACGGCTCAAGTTGCTGGCCGTCTTCTTAGCCTCGACATGCCAATCTGCGAAACAGACATTGCATGAGCCCCCGTGCCGGCCATCCACCAAGCCCATGTAAGCATTGACGTAATTTTCACTGCCGCAAAAATATCCGCGTGAATGCAGGCCGGAGCACCCGCAATAAACATCAAAAATCATAATAGTCTGGGAAGGCGACACAAATCCCGGCAGGAAGGATTCTACGCCTTTCAAGGTGGGGTTATCTTTCGCTCGGCTGGCCATGCGATTAAATCCATAATTGACATACGAGTAATTGCCATTCTGCTCTTTTGCCGCCGGGTCCTGAGGCGGGGCATTCCAAGGGCCGCTATGTTCCGTGAAGCTCGGACACATGAAGCTGGAGCCAGGCAAATTAAAGGTCATCGAAAGAGTCGCGGCCCAATTCCACTGGGTAAGGCCGGGCGCAATCCGATTCAAAGTCACATGCGGCACCTCTTCATTATTGTCATCGGCATAGATCAGCAGATGCTGGCCAATTTGCTTCTGCTTATTGACGCAGGAAATCGCCCGCGCCTTCTCCCGGGCTTTGCTTAAGCCGGCAATAGCATAGAGGCTAAAATTGCGATAATTGCGATGACGACGAGCAATTCAATCAGGGTGAAAAATGAGCTTGATGATTTTTTAACCATGATGCGCTTCTCCTTGTCTTGGGGTTGCTTTGGACAATCTTCTAACAGGCCAAATAGGTAAAAACTATTATGTAGGGCAATTTCCGCTTTCTGGTCTTCAATCTTTCAGCAGAACTTGTGGTGCATAAGTTCGCTGCGTGGGTTCGGGCAACGTCAGCATCTGCACCGCTTCATAGCCCATCTGTGCAAACGGAAATGAATAACAGGAAATGCCTGCCGAAGCCGGGATGACTTCTGCGCTTCCAGCAAAACCAAGCCGGACGGTTGGCGGCAGACCAAGATAAGCCTTTGGATTGCCGCCGGCTTTTTTCCAACAATCAGCAGTCAATAAAGCATCAAAAGGAAAATGTTCATACAAGGCTGCCGCCTGTCTTGGGTGGCTGTCCATGATCTGAAGCTCCTGGAAAATTTCCGGCAATCCGGCCTCCCGCATCAGTCGGCTATAGGTCATCAGCACAGCATGGTCATTTTCACCGAAAATATAAGGAACCAGCAAGGCGATTCGTTGGCAACCCCGCTCCAGCCAGAACCGAATCACCCGCTCGACCCCGGTCTTGCAATCCATTTCCTGTAAACACCAGCCGCCAATCGCCGCACGGGCAGACGGCGGCAAAAAGGCTAGATTCTGGTTGTGCCGCAAGCAAACCCGCGCCCGGCGTTCTGCCAAAAGTTCAAAAACCTTGTAAAACCAAGGGGTAACAAAAACCCTGCTGGCGCTGGTGATGTGCCGAAAAAAATCAAAGTCGATATTTTCCGGATTATTGGTTGGCGAAACAGCCAGGGTTTCAACGCGAAAATGAAAATCATGGGCGGCTTTCATGATTCCGCTGAAGTGGAGCCTCAGCTGATTGTTGCTGTAATCCACGTCAGATAAGCAATCAGCATACGGCAGCAAGAAAACCAAATTGGGTTCTGAAGCGACATAAGTGCCGCTGCCTCGGCGACGCTCCAGGACTCCTTGCGCCTCAAGTTCCTTCATGGCCTTGCTGACGGTCATCCGCGCTAAGCCATATTGACGGCAGAGAGCCGTCTCACTGGGCAAACGTGTCCCAGGCAACTTGTGCTCAATGTAACGGCGCAACTCAGAGACAAGCTGCCGATGCAAGGAAATGCCGCATTTCCGCTGGAGATGTATCGTCTGCATCGTTAATCAACTCCATGACCTGTCATAAGTATAGGCTACCCAGGCCATAAAAGCAACTCGCAAACATAAAAAAGCTGTCTAATTTTTGCGGGACTGCAACGCAGTAAGTTAAGCGTTAACTTATTCTATAAGAACAAGATATTATGATTATAACTGCTCTTGGAAGTTGTCTATTTTTTTCCTGAAGCGCTCCGGCTCTTCTGTCCGGGCATTCAGCAAACCTGTCGCCCCGAAACGCCTTGGCCGGCCTGACCTGCACCGAGTCTGCCCCTCACTTGACTTCGGTCACTGCAACATCAACGCGATTGCCGCAAAAAAGCCCAGGCTGAACAAGAACAGGTATGGGAACGCGAAAGGGCGGAAAGGCCCAATGGCTCTTTCCGCCCTTTCGTACTCCCGCACACTTATCCCTTTTCGGCCAAACGCCGGCCTGCCGCAGTGAGGCGGTACTTCTGGAGTCTGCTGTTGGGCTTGTCGGGGATAGTGTATTCAAGCAACCCGTTGTTCAGCATTTCACGAATTCGCTGATTTAACTTCCCCGATATACTGGCGTGCCCAATAGCTTGAGCAATTTCGGACTTAGACATTTCACTGGCCTGCAGAACGCGCAGGACACGGTCATGGATCGACTCTGGCCCCGACTCTGGCCCCGACTCTGGCCCCGACTCTGGCCCCGAGTTGGTATCGCTCCGCGAAACAATGACTTTGGGGGTATACGATTCCTCGACTTGCTCACCGACTTGCGGAGGGGCAGGGTCTGCGTTTTTAGAAAATTCCGGCACTTTGACTATTATTCTGAACACGTCACCTTCGATCAGCTCCGATTCCGCGCCGCTGTACGCCCGACTGTATTTCATCATCTTTCGCATGCCGGAACCAAGTTCCTCGGCGCGTCCTATCTGACGAAAAAACTTGGCGATAACGGGGTTTTTGGGAAATGGCGTGAAGTTCTCCGGGTCAAGCCGTCCAAACCCGTGGGGGCGACAGCTATTCTCGGTGCGGACCTGGCCGTACTCAATAATCAGTTTGGCGGGGAAAGCGTTAGTATATTCTCGGTGAATGAGGAGGTTTGACGCCACCTCACGGAAAATGGTGTCTCTCAAGCTGATTCTGGTCGTGCCTTCCAGGTAGAATGGGTCGGGCAGGTGTTTGTGTACGAAGGCCATAATACGGTCATAGCTCTCGACCAGATTGACATCCACGAAATCCCGGTCATCGTAGCGGTCAAGGTTGACCTTGCGCAGAATCAGATCAGTGCGGTGATGGGGAACCGTATTCAGAAGCGGGAGCTGCTTTCCCAGGAGCAGGATTCCCGCCAGGGTGATGCCGCTCATGCCAGTCTCAGGATTCGTTTGATAAAGTTGAGCACTCTTGAGCAGTTCCAGATCATCCATGTCCTTCCACGGATGCTCTTCCCAGCGCAGCCAGGCGGTCTTGCGACATTTGGCGATCAGGTCGCGGTCGAGATCGTCTAATCCCAGATGCGGGAACACCCGATTTTCGCTATAGGTGGTCTGTTTGCGCAGGTAGAGCTGGGCAACAAGCACGGTATTGTCGGTTACGTCGAGGTCACCATCTTCATTGCGGTCGTAGATACGCCCGTTACAGCGGTGAACCTGCGAACTTTCGGGGACATAGATGTGCAGGAGCACCTTTCCGTCGAGCTTGACTTCATCGACGGCAAGATATGCAGGCGGGTTCAGCTTCTGTGGATTGTTGATGGCTGTGACAAAATCCTTCTTGATCCTGGTCATTGCGTCCGGCTCAATGCCGCCGACCTGGCCCGAATCCTCTACGCCAAGCAGAATCGTGCCGCCATGACGGTTGAGAAAGGCGCACGCCGTCTCGAAAACGTCCCGGCTGAGTTGGTTGCGACAAGCCTTGAACTCAGTGGAGATGCCCTCGCCTTGACGAATCAGTTCTCTAAGCTTCTGCTCAGATGGACTCATGGTTGTATTTCCTTCTCTTCTGCCAACCGCCAGCCAGCGGCTGGGAAGCAGTATTTCTGGAGTCAGTTGTCAGGCTTATCGGTCATACAATACAATCCGCGATAGCTCGCTGACTTGCCAAACGTGCAAGACACGGTCATAGATCGACTCTGGCCCCGACTCTGGCATTGCTCCGCGAAACGATAACTTCGGGAGTGTGCGCTTCTGCTTCGACAAAAAACCGGCGGCGGCCAACACCTATCCGATCATATCGCGGTCAAAAGCCCAAAAACCAGAATTCCCGGCTGGCTCACGATGTGCGAATAATATCAGTTGCTAACAACTGATGTCAAGCATCCATGTCGGTTCTACCCCACCGAACTCTCGCCCTCGCCCCTCGTATCAATGGCTGACCGCTTACGACCAATTACTCTCCATCCGCGCTCTGCCCTTGACAGTTCTGCGGCGACAGATGATATTACTGCACGGAAATCGCGCCGAGTTCAACCAACAGGCAGTCAGCCAAACCTACTTCCCGTGAAGCCCGCTGAGAGGATCGCAAAATGTACGATTTGCTATGGCTTTGGCCAATTCCTTTTGCCGTATTCCTCTGTTTGGCTGCTGTTCAGGCGCTGCGGCGTCACTGGCAGAACGCCCTGACCGCAGCCTTGGCGGCTGGACTCGTTTTGGCAATCGCGGCGGGCCAGACGCAAGCCCACGTCAACGCCACTCTCCAAGCGGTAATGCGGCACCAGGAAAAGCAGATCGCGGGACTCAAGCATCAACTCGAAAGCGTCGGCGGTGACCAGCAAGATTCGGCAGCTAAAGAGGACGAGTCTTCTGAATGACTAAGCCGCCGACGGCGTCGCTACAACATCCCCCCAACACTGAAGAGGTCCACCATGCGGGATTTTTCTTACCATGGCAGAAAGACGCGCGAAATCAGCTTTCCCTTGGGCGGCATCGGCAGCGGCAGCATCGGTCTAGGCGACGCGGGGCACCTGATTGACTGGGAAATTTTCAACCGACCCGCCAAAGGCGCACGCAATGGCTTCAGTCATTTTGCGGTCAAGGCCGAGGCAGACGGAAAACTTCTTGACGCCCGGGTGCTGCATGGCGACGTCCCACCGCCCTATAGCGGCGGGGGCGCCGGGCGATTCGCCGGCTTCGGCTTTGGCGTTGCGCGTGAAACCTTAAGCGGTCTGCCTCATTTCCGGCGCACGGAGTTCCGGGGCGGCTTTCCCTTCGCGGAAATCACTTTCCGCGACCCATCCTTCCCTGGCGACGTCACGCTGGAGGCCTTCAATCCATTCATCCCGCTCAACGACTATGACTCAAGCCTTTCTGCCGCCTTCTTCACCATCACGCTCCGCAATCCGCGCAAACACCCAATCGACTACACAGTCGCCTTCACTGCCCGCAATCCAGCCTCAGGGAAAACTACGAACAGCTTCCGACCAAAAACCGGAGCCAAGCTGCTGCATTTCACCGGCGGCCTGCCCAAAGATAACTTGGCATATGGCGACTTTGCCATTGCCACTGATGCCGACAATGCCGCAGCCCAGGAATACTGGTATCGCGGCCGCTGGTATGACAGCCTGGCAGTCTACTGGCAGGATTTTGCCAAGCCCGGCGCCATAAAGCAACGCGCCTACTCGACGCCTGGCGCCGGCGATCATGGCATCCTGGCCGTGCGAACGACCGTACCAGCCAGAGGCCAGGCCGCCATCCGTTTCGTTTTTTCCTGGAACGTCCCCAACTGCCACAACTACTGGAAAAAGGACTGCGCCTGCACCACAGGCATCCCCCAGACCTGGAAAAACTATTACGCCACCTGCTTTGCCGATGCCGCAGCCAGCGCCAAGTATTGCCTGTCGCACTGGAAGCGCCTGGAAGAGGAAACACGCCGTTTCCACGACGCCCTCTTCCGTTCGACATTGCCGCGGCCGGTACTCGACGCTGTCTCAGCCAATATCTCCATCCTCAAAACGTCCACCTGCCTGCGGTTGGAGGACGGCGCTTTCTACGGCTGGGAGGGCTGTCATGCCAACAGCGGCTGCTGCGAAGGCTCCTGCACCCACGTCTGGAATTACGCATACGCCATGCCGTTCCTCTTTCCCAACCTGGAGCGCAGCCTGCGTGAACTCGACTATCGCTACAATCAGCGCGCTGATGGCGGCATGTCCTTTCGCCTGCAACTGCCGCTGGGCAGCCCCCGCTCCGAATTCCGACCCTGCGCCGACGGCCAGTTCGGCGGCGTGCTGAAGGTCTATCGCGAATGGAAAATCAGCGGCGACACCAAGTGGCTGCGCCGCCTGTGGCCAGCCGTCCGCAAGTCAATTGACTTTGCCTGGGCCGAAACCAACCTGGACCGCTGGGACCCAGACCAGACCGGCGTCCTGCACGGCCGCCAGCACCACACCCTGGACATGGAGCTGTTCGGCCCGAATGCCTGGCTGACCGGCTTTTACCTCGCCGCCCTCAAAGCCGGCGCTGAAATGGCCTCCGCTTGCAACGACCCGACAACAGCCAAACAATATCAACGACTCTTCAAACGCGGCCGCCAATGGACCACACAACACCTTTTCAATGGCGAGTACTTCATCCAGCAAACCGACCTGACCGACCAAAGCCAGCTTGAGTCCTATCACGAAGACCCCGCGCTCCACAGCACCTACTGGAGCGACGAGCATGGCGAACTGAAATACCAAATTGGCGAGGGCTGCGGCATCGACCAAGTTCTGGCTCAATGGCATGCCGACCTGATCGGCCTGGGCGATGTTCTTGACCGTGAGCAGACGTGCAGCGCCCTGAAAGCTATCTGGCGCCATAACTTCAAGCCGTCAATGCGCGATGTCGTCAACCCCTGCCGGCTCTTCTGCCTCAATGACGAAGCTGGCACGGTCATGTTCTCCTGGCCGGAGGGCAAGCGCAAGCCGGTCATACCCATCCCGTATGCCGAGGAGACCATGCACGGCTTCGAATATCAGGCCGCCTGCCATCTCATCCTGAACGGCATGGTGCGCAAAGGCACGGCCATGGTGAAGGCCGTGCGCGACCGCTATGATGGCGAACGGCGAAACCCGTGGAACGAAATCGAATGCGGCAGCAACTACGCGCGCTCCATGGCCAGCTATGCCCTGCTGAACGCCTTCAGCGGCTTCCAATTCGACATGACCAAGCAAGCCATTGGCTTCCATCCAATCACGACCACGACCAAGCGATTCCGGTGCTTCTGGTCGCTGGGAACTGCCTGGGGCGAAGTCGACCTCACACCAGGAAAAGCTGTCCTGCGCGTCCTCTATGGCAGCCTGACGCTCAAACGCCTTGCCTTGGACTTGGCCAAAGACAGCAACAGCGTCAAAGCCACGCTCAATCGGCAACGCCTGCCTTGCCGCGTTGTCCAGGGCGTAATCAACTTTGACCAGAAAGTCGTCATCCCGGCCGGAACATCGCTCCATGTCGTCAACGAAAAATAAAGAGAGGCGGCAAACGGCGGACAGTGCGCTGGAACTCATTTATCCAAAAGACATTACATTCACGACCCAACCACATTGGCGGGCTGGCCAGCCAGGAAAGCGCGGACATTGGCGACGACGGTTTTCATCAGCCGCTGGCGGGCAGCATAGGTAGCCCAGGCGAGGTGCGGGGTAATCAGACAGTTTTTCGCCTTCAGCAGCGGATTGTCCGGCAACGGCGGCTCCTGGGAAAGCACATCAAGGCCAGCGCCGGCCAGACGCCCTTCATTGAGGGCGTCGGCCAAGGCCTGTTCATCAATCAGCGGCCCACGAGCCGTATTGAGCAAATAGGCCGTCGGCTTCATCAGAGCCAAACGCTCAGCATTGATAAACCCCTGGTTGGCAGCGGTCAGCGGACAATGCAAACTGACGACATCGCTGGCCGCCAGGAGGGACTCAAGATCAGTAAAGCGGGTCGGCGGGTCGGTCTTTGGGGACGTATTGTAGGCCAGGACATCCATGCCAAAGGCGCGCGCCACCGTCGCCACCGACCTGCCGATGCGGCCATAGCCGACAATGCCAAAAGTCAGCCCCGCCAGCTCAACGAGCGGGTAGTCCCAATAGCAGAAGTCCTGGCTTTGGCACCAGCGGCCGTCGCGGACAGTCTGGGCATGATGGCCGACATGCAGCGTCAATTCCAGCAGCAGCGCAAAGGTCAGCTGCACCACCGACGGCGTACTGTACGCCGGAACATTGGTCACCAGAATACCGCGCTGACGCGCAGCCGCGACGTCGACGACATTGACGCCAGTAGCCAAGACGCCGATGTATTTCAGCTTGGGCAAGGCAGCGATGGTCGATGCCGTCAAAAGAGTCTTATTGGTCAGGATAATATCCGCCTCACGAGCGCGTTCCAAGACCAATTCCGGCGGGGTATGCTCATAGACGACGCAATCGCCCAGAGCCCCCAGCTCAGACCAGCTCAAGTCACCAGGATTCAGGGCATTGCCGTCAAGTACAACAATTGACTTCGTCATGTAATTTTTCTCTCGGCGTTCGGCTTCGTCAACGTCAGGGCTTAGCAGCGAGCCAGTTCAAGGTACTCGCAAACACCTCTTTTTCATGGCCGCTCAGGGGATTACGATATCCATAATAGCACCCTGAGAACACCACCTTGCCCTTGCCAACCTGTCCCAGCACGTAGACCGGGTCGCCAAAGGCGTTGCGAACCACGACGCGGCCGGACGGACCAGGCTTAAAGATCATGTGATCGCGGAATTCAGTCGGGAATGACGTGCCCACTGCGACCGAGCCGACCGCCGGATGCGCCTCAGACACGACCAACGGCGTATCTACTACGTGGCGTATGGCCTCGACCTTGTTTTTCGGAAAATCGCGAACTGCAATTTCCGGGAACATGCTCTCCATGAACCAAGCCGTGTCATGGCCGAGGAGGAGTGCGCCGCCGCCCTCGACGTATGCGCGCAGGTTGCGGGAAATCTCGCTGTCAGCCGGCAACGGCAGATTGAAGTTCTGCAGCAGGACGACATCAAGCTGCTGGAGATATTCCACGGACATGCCAGTGACGTTGTGCACTTCAAAGACGCCGGCCTTGGCAATATCTTCGCTCTGGAGTTTCTTCATGCCATAGACGCCGAGCTGCGGCTTGTCAGTTTTGCGATTGACCTTGGTGTCGCCGAGGTTTTCCGGCTCTGAGCGCAGCACGTGCTGCAAATCATAGACGCCGCGGGCGATTTCGGCATTGGCGCGGGCAAACCATTCGAAGTAAACGCCGTGGTCTTCCTTGGTGTAGCTCGGGCCCTCATAGAAAATCCAATAGCCGTCAGTGACTTCAGAAATCATGCTGGCGTTTTTGCCGCAGAATTCGGGGTCGGCGCCTTTCACGACCGGGTCAATGCCGCCCGAGTACAGATGCGGCACGCCCATGGGCCGGATGCTAGCCATATTGTCCAGCAGCATCTTGCGATTAGCGAGCAGGGACGGCGCTTCGTCCATAAATTCAGAGGGCCGGCCGTAGGTGTACGCATCAGCCAGAATCAGCGGCGCCTGCTCAGTGCCCCATTCATGGCAGACGGCTTCAAGCATAAACAGCGTACCCGGAGCAGGATAGACGATGAACTGGAATTTCGGATTGATGGCGTCAACCTGTTCGCGCAGGCGACGGCAGCGTTCGCGCCAGGAATTGATCTGGAACGTGCGGAACTGCCCGTCAAGCTTGTTCTTCACCAGCCAGGGGTGGCGTTCGGCAGGCGGCAGCTCCGGGATGGCACGGCCAATGGACTTCCCAAACTCTGCCAGAATTTTCAAGTCATAGGACAACCCATAGCAATTTCCGCGGCTATTAGGAGCGTAATTCTCGTAATCCAGGAAAGAGCCGATGAAAGTCGGTATTTCCGCGGAAATACGGGCGTGCCCGAGAACTAGATCGGTGGTCCATTCCCAGAATTCATCGGAGTTGGGGCTGCACAGATTCTGCTCGGCGCCGTCTTCCCAGACCATTTTGACGTCTTGCTTAGCAGTCAAGGTGCCGCGCATCCAGGCCATATAGTACAGGCCAGCGTCATAGGCCATCTTGGTCTGCTCACGGCAGACTGCGAGATCATGGCCGCCTATCCGAGGACTGACGACGTTGAAGCCGGCATCCTTGATTTCCTGCATCATGGCGGGGGTGAATTTCCACTTGTTCGGCGGCGAAATCACCTTGTCAACCAAAATCCGAAATTTGTCAGACCGTCCCAGTGTATCACGATCCGGAAATTGCGCGAAACAAGTCATAGTCAGCGATAACATAGCAGTTAGGAGAACAAAACGTTTCATGGGTGATGTCGCCTTTCCGAGGGCGAGACTGCGCCATGGGCGGCAGTCCCAGAACCCTCATGCGTGGGGAATATTTAGAGATAACAAGCGCGTTGGGTGCAAATAAAAACTCTTACGGCTTTTTCGTGAAGGAGTCCAATCACGGTTGCACTGCTTTCAGCAGCCGAGCCGGGTGGGTCGCCAGGCGAGGTTCGCAAAATTCGCCGAATTCCACATAGATATCCTCAATTGCCTTGGTCAATTCCAGCTTCCATGCGCCGCGGCGACCGCCGATGTCGCCGCGCAGCTTGACGATGCCAGTTTCGCGGGTGTTGCCGTCAAACACGACTTTCCCGTCCGGATCGCTCAATTTAACCTGGAGATGCTCGCCTGGCGCATCGGAGCGAATCGTCAGAGCGAAGAAATCTGCGCCTTCCTTCGGGATGATGTATGCCGGGACTTGATCTTCAACCAGGCGCATCTTCGAGCCGGCTATGCAGACATAGCGATTGGCGAGAATCAGCCGGCCCTTGCCATTGCCGCTGGTGATGGCGATGCCGTACACGCCGTCTTCGGGCGCAACCATGTCAATAGTCGCCGGCGCACCGATCTCGGCAGTCACGGTGGCTAATAGTTTTCCGGAGGGCGCCACAATGGAGGCGATGCTGTCGTTGGTGATATGCACATGTTTGAGCGCTTGCAGCTGTCCCTGCAAGCGTTCGCCCTTGCGCAGCCAGACCTGGTATTCCGCCTTGTGGCGATGCAAGAAACTATGCTTCTGGCTAGCCTCTGGCATGGCATCGTCCGGGAAAGCGGGTTTGAGCTGGACGCCGGCCACTTTGCGGGCGTCCTTGGCCATCGCTTCGTCCAGCGGATTCGGCGTTTCGGCCGGCTGTCGCCACAGGCTATAGTCCTGCTTGAGAATGAGGTCGTTGGCGCGCCGATACCAGGCGAAGTAGTCACGATGATCCTCGGCGTATTTCGGCCCTTCATAGAAGACCCAATAGCCGTGGCCGAATTCGGCTCCGAGCACCGCGCTTTTGCCTTCAAATTCTGGATTAGCGCCTCTCACGACCGGGTCCAGTCCGGCCATATAGCGGATAGTCGGGTCAACGCTATCCAGGCTGGCGCGTGTTTCCTGCATCACCTTTTGCAAGCGCGTCAGCGACTTGCCGAGGTCGTATTCGCGACGCCAGTAGGTCTCCACTTCGGCCATCACCAGGGGAGCTTGGGGCGTATGCCATTCCTTCCAGACCACTTCTTTGATGAACAGCGACTGACTGGCCGGATAAACGACGAACTGAAAATGCGGGGCGATCGCATCGACTGCCTGCCGCAAAGCGCGGGCACGGCTGCGCCAGCCATTGACCTGGAAATCATAGAAGGCCTCAGTCTGCTTCTGCTGCTCCAGCCACTTAGCGCGGTCTTCCGGCAAGGGGTTCGGCAAAGTCAGGCCGACGGATTCGCAGAATCGCCGCAAAATCGGCTCGTCGTAGGACAGGACATAGCACATGCCGCCGCCAATCTTAACCGTGTCATAATTTTCAAAATCAAGGAAAACACCGAGGACAGAGGGCACTTCAGTGGCGAGTTTGGCATAGAAGAGTATGCGGTCTTCCCAGTAGTTCCAGAGCGCATCGGCGTTAGGGCTGGCCAGGTTGCCGTAACGCCCGCGCGCATCCGTCGCCCGCAGGCTCGGATCGCCTTTTTCTTCACGGGTGCCGCGAATCCATGGCATGTAGAACATGCCCTGCTCGGCGGCCATGCGAGCCACGCGTTCGACGCGCGTATTGTCATCAGCGCCAATGCGCGGCACGACCGCATTGAAACCAGTCGCCTTGATTTCCGCCACATGTTCCGGAGTCATGACCCAGCCGTTGCTGGCCATAAGCACTTTATCGACGAGAATCCGATACGGGTTCTGCTTCGAGCCCAGGGATTGTCGGAGCTGCTGCCAGCCTTCCCGTGTCAAGGGCGCTTCAGCAGGCTGGCTCCAAACTAACGTTGTCGCTGTCATTGCCGCTATTGCGCACCACATCGCTGACTTTTTCATAGCCTTACGCCTTTCTTATTTTTCTGGCCAAGATGACCTTGGCATAACTGCGACCGGCCATGCCGGAAAGCGTGATCTCACCCACCGCATGGCCGGAATGCCTCAAGCAAAATGTTAGTTTAGTATTAAGATGACCGTTACGGAGCGTCATGTCAAGCGGAAGGAAGACGATATTCGACAACATCGGCTGAAAAAGGGATAGGTGGGGCATATAAAATCCAGGAATATTGAACGTTCAAGACGCCAAGGCCCTTTTCTCTGGTATTCACGCGCGCGCGACCATTGGATGGGGGCCCCCTTAGGGTGGGGGGGCTTGACTTCTGGAACCCGCAGGAAAAATAGACCGATACACGCTCTTTTTCAAACGGTTTTTGAAAGAATCATAGTGATTTTGTGCTTGAGTAGGATTTTGGTGGCACGCATACATCATGCTTTCCATGACTTCCGCTGCAATCACTCACATCTTGAGCCTACCCGATGACAGCATGAAAGGCAGCGCAAGCAAGAGGTTTCATGGCCCTTTTCTCTCCCGTAAAACCCAACTATACTTTTTCAGATTTCCTACTGACTGGCTTTATATGAATCTGCATTTATTTTATCAGCTTGAACCTATCCATCCCCGGTGCTGGCCGGGCGTCACCTTATTCATATCAGATTACCGTCATGCCCATCAAAATCGCCCTTGTTGCCAACCCCCGTATCACGCTCAATCCGGAGTCTTCATCATCGCGCCAAGCCTGTCCGGAGGCTATTTATCTTCTGCGCCGCTTAGTTGAGTATCTCGGCATTCGAGAGGACGTTGATCTCCTGTGCATCATCGGCGAGCTGCTGGCGCCTGCGGAAGAACCGCAACCAGCTTTAACAGCGCTTAAAGCTATTCTCGACAAAGCGTCTTTTCCAGTCCTGATGGCGCCGGCCCACGGCACCGCTGGCGCTGAACTCTGTTTGGAGATATTTGGGAAAGAAATGTTCCGTGACCTCAACGGCTTCCGGGTCCAAGCCTGCGATTTTCCGCCAGAAAAAGAACTCTCGCTGGACAGCCTGCAAGCAGCCCTCGACGCTGCTGCCAGTCCATCGCCAGCCGCCAGGAAACGCGTCGTCATTTTGCCGACGGGCATCCGACCGACAACGCATCCGGGCGCTTTTTCGCCGGACGTCCTGTCTGCGCATAACATCGCTGCAATCGTCACCGCCCGCTCGCCAGCAATGGCCGACGAGCCAAATCTCGCTGGAATTGAAGCACTGGACGACTTTTCCGCGACGCCCTATTCCTTTGCCCTGCTCTCCCTGGCCGACGGCGATCAGGCGCCGACGCGCCAGGACATCACCTTGCGCCTGCCGCTGCCATTGCGCGACCTGCACACGCACTCGCACTTCGCCTACTGCAATGACGACCTGGACCTGGCTTGGGAATCGCGCCTGATGGATGCAGTCAACCTTTCAGGCACAGCCATCACCGAACATTCCGGACATCTGGTCTTCAGCCAGAAGGAATACTGGGGCAAACTCTGGTACTCAGGCACCCTGCCCCAGTCGCCGCAGCATAACCGAAAAGCGGCGTACCGCGACTTTCTCGCCCGGGCCGCCAAGCAAGACCAACGCTTCCAGCCCGGACTCGAAATCGACATTGACCTGACCGGCCGCATCATCGCAGACAAAGACCTGCTCGAAGCCACGCGCTTCCGCATCGGCGCCGTGCATTTCCTGTCCATGCCCAAGCCCGCTCCGGACACGCCCGGCGCAGTCGAGGAATTCATGCGCCTGACCGAACGGCTCATCACCTCCGGCCTCATCCAGGCTCTGGCGCATCCGTTCCGGGTCTTTTCCTGGGACGGCGCCGGCGAAAAGCCGACCAGGGTCTTCAATCGAATCGTCAAAATGCTCAAAAAGCACAACATTGCCGCTGAAATCAACTTCCATCACAACCGTCCCGACCCGGTCTTCACTCGCAAATGCCTAGACGCCGGCGTCAAAATCAGCCTGGGCAGCGACGCCCATTCGCTCTACGAACTCGGCGCCTTCCTGCCCCACCTCCACTTCCTGCGCGAAATCGGTTATGACGGCGACTGGCGAGACATCCTCATCAACGCAGAACCGTGACTGCGGTTATCAGAGCTCCTTGCTGATGCGCATGGAGCAGAAGTCAGGGCCGCACATGGTGCAGTACTGGGCGCGTTCGTCGTGGTCGGCCGCCTTACCTGACTCTGCCAGCGCCTCGGCGCGGAGGGAGCGGGCGCGTTCTGGGTCCAAGGCCAGCTCGAACTGGCGTTCCCAGTCGAAGTCGGCTCGGGCTCGGCTGATTGCGTCGTCGCGGTCGCGGGCATGCGGCCGCCCCAGGGCGACATC